>JANMWO010000574.1:0-2763 GCA_031394025.1 Acidobacteriota bacterium | reverse complement strand
ATAGGCCAGACCACTCTTTTGGTTGGCGCTAATGACCGGTGCCAGCGCGCCACCAGATACCGCTGTATAGGAAATTGGCGAATCGGTGGAAACAACTGTAATGACCGGATTGGGCGCTGTCTGCCCCACCGTCCAGGAGATATTTCGGGTGGTACCTTCGGCAACGGAAAGAAGCGGCGCTGGGTTAGTGATCAGCAGCGAAATGGGAATGGCGAGATCGCCTAAACCGGTTACCTTTAATAGAATGCTGGCACTGTATGTTCCTGGGGCCAAAGTATCGGCCACCGTTGTGGAACTGAAACGGATCGCCTTCGGCACTCTACCGGATGTTGTGTCCACCGTGAGCCAAATGGGCAATGTGCTGGTATCGACAATGAAGAATGGAGCCGGAGTTGTTAATGAAGTCACATTGACGTCTACATAGCCAGCAGTGCCGGCACCTTTCACGTAGGACAGTTTGGGAACTGCCGGAGAAATCACCAGAGGCGTTGGTGCTAATACCTGTAACGTCACGGCGATGTTCTTATCAGGTCCAGGCGCGTTCAATAAGTGGACCGTGGTTGTATTGCTGCTGGCCACTGCAAATGCGCCGCATCCCGATGCCGCTTGCACCGTGAAATTGGTAGCGGTGGCCGTAGCCGTTCCCCCCGATGTGGGAGTGACGGTAAGCCAAGAGGCTACTGGGCTGGTTACAGTATCCACAGTAAACGGTGTGCCGCCTGTCGCGGCTGAAGTGATACCCACAGTCTTGGCTGGTCCAGGCGTATAAACGCTTCCGTTCTTAACGCAAGTAATCGTGGCTGAGATTGGGGATGCCACAAGAGCACTTGCCGAGGCGGTAACCGTCGTATTCGCCGTCACCGTCACATCTGCAGTTCCAGCAGCGTTAACGCGGAAAGTCGGCGCACCGGAACCCGCAGTAGCACCCGCGCATCCTGCCGCGTAGTTAAGGGTATAAGTGATTCCAGCAGCCTGGTTGGTGGTACTCAAGGTTTGATTGGATGGCGTTGTTACAGCCACCACGCCAGGGGGCAATGTGCCCAGAGTTACAGCCAGGGTATTGATGCCCGTGAGCAGCGTTACCGGTTTAATGACAATGGTTGCGGCCGTGCCCGGTCCACCGGTGGTTGTGCACGAAAGTGTCACGGTGGATGGCGTCGAAGTTAAGCTGAAACCGTAGACCGTATTCGCAATCATCGCGAACATCAGTAGGGTCATGCCCATGCGGACTCTTGCTACAGTGTAGGACCGTGCCATCAAGAGCCAAAAACTATCAATAAAATACTTCATGAAAACATCCTTTTCGCAAATCTCGGTAGTCGAGGTGACCGGATACCGCAGGGACACTGTTGTTCTTTATCGACCAGGGATTGGCGAGTTGTAGGAAGTTTTTGGTTATTTGGGATGAGTAGCGGACAAAACGGGCGCACACTTAGACTTCCGAACGAATCCTAACGAAGAATTAGCAATTAATTGACATCGAACGCCAGCAGCACGTTCCCTGGCATCCCAGCTAGTGACCCGTAGCCGCTGCTCACAAACAGCATGCCCCCAACAACGACTGGACCGGCGCCGCCGCCAAGAGATCCGCCCTTGGCCTTCACTCCGTTCACCGTCTGGAATTCCTTCCGCGTGTCGAAATCCCAAACCGTTTTCCCTGATTCGGAATCGTACGCGCGCAAGTGCCCATCCATCGAACCAGAGAAAATAACTCCAGCCATGGCCGTCACTGGCGACATTTGCGCGACGCTGCAATTGAGGATGCCTTTGCAATCGGGCAACGGTGCTGGGGTGTGCCAAACCTTTTCCCCCGTCTCAATTTGCAGCGCAAACAATCCACCTTCCAGTTCAGGCTTGCCTGGGGTCCAGTCGCTTAACGCTGCATAAAGTTTCGATTTATCAGCAGCCATCCCCCATTGAATCCCACCCAACGAACCACCTTTGCCGATGCGGGTTTGCCACTGGATGGCACCACTGGCATCGGGGTCCAGCGCATGAACTACTCCTGATTTTTGCCCGACAATCAGTAAATCCTTGCCCGCCAAAGTTGACGCCAGAATCGGGGAAGCGCCGAAATCCACATCGGGCCCCGATACGTCCGGGCAGCTCGATTTATTGGGATTGATGCAGGCAAAATTCCAACCATCGCCTTTGGTGAATTGTTTAACCCAGAGGCGCTTGCCTGTTTTCAATTCCAGTGCCTGGATGGAATCGGAATAGGCTGTGTCAGGATCGGAATATCCATTTCCAGTCCCTATATACAGCGCTTTGCGCTTCACGTCGATGGTGGGTGACATCCAAACAGCAGCACCCGATGGGCCATATAATTGCGTGTCCGCAGAGTTCTTCTTTCTGGGCGTAGGCTCTTCCGGAACCATGAAAGTTTTCCAAGCCACCTTGCCTGTTTCCACATCCAGCGCAACAACACTGCCACGAAACGTGCAGCATTCGTACTTCGGATTACCCGGTGAAACTTCCTCTACACTCGATACTGGAACATAGATGCGGTCTTCATACAACTTTGGCGATCCAGTGACTCTGGCTAGCCGATGCTCGTCCACTTTCGTCTTCCATAATTGCTTGCCGGTTTCGGCGTCCAACGCGTATACATTGGCTTGGTTGTCCCCAAAATAAGCTACGTAACGATTGTGAGTCGTGCCCGCAATCGTGATGGCCGTGCGCACTACGGCTGGCGCTTTGAATGCCCAGTAGATGCACCCTGTCTTTGCATTGAGAGCATAAATAGTGCCGTTTTCACTGCCC
>JANMWO010000566.1:0-7254 GCA_031394025.1 Acidobacteriota bacterium | reverse complement strand
GTGGAATACAAGCCATTTGAACCAGCTTTTTATCATACGGACATTGCCGATTGGGGAATGGCCTACTTGCTGTCGAAATCATCTGGTCCACGGGCCAAGGTGTTAGTGGACACTGGCCATCACTATCAGGCGCAGAATATTGAACAGATTGTGGCCTGGCTTCTGCAAGATGGCATGCTGGGTGGATTCCATTTCAATGACCGTCGGTATGCCGATGACGACCTGACATTGGGTTCCATTGACCCTTATCAAATTTTTAGAATTTTTCATGAAATTCGATTGTACGAATGGGAAACAGGGCAGCCTGCTGATATCGCCTATATGATTGACCAGAGTCACAATTTGAAAGGCAAGATTGAGGCCATGATTCAGACGGTTTCCACCGCGCAGGAACTTTTCGCCAAAGCGGCACTCGTTGATTTAGAGTTGCTGACCCAGCATCAGAAGACTTCGGACTTGGTGTCAGCGGAGAACTGTTTGAAAGATGCATTTTCAACAGATGTGCGTCCGGCGATTCGCAGTTGGGCAACGGGCAAGGGCTTACCGGCTGACCCCCTGGCAGCCTTCCGAGCCAGTGGCTACCTGGAAAAGATCACTGCCGAACGGGCCGAAAAGAATAGCCGCAGCGGATCAAGCTACGTCTAATCGCAAATTTTAAATTACTTAACAAACCAATTGTCATGCCACGGGTTACTATAACGTAACCAAAAGAATATGAAGCGAAAATTATTGATATTTGTTGCAGCCGCAGTTGCTGGTTGCGCGCAGGGCCCTCCTCGGGATTATATGCGGATGCATCCTATTCTTTCTGCCCTGGATGCAGATCAGGACGGGGAGATTTCGGCGAAGGAATTGGCTAACGCTGCCAAAGTATTAGGTAAGTTGGACAAGGACGGTGATGGCCAACTGAGTCGCGAAGAAACGCGCATGAACTTTGGCCCTGGTGGTGGTCGAGGTCCAGGAGGTCCACAAGCAGGGAACTCCGATGAAATGGTGAAGACGCTGTTGGGCTTTGACAAAAACGGTGACGGCAAACTTTCCAAAGATGAATTGCCGGAGCGGATGCAAGCTATGTTTGACCACGCTGACGTAAACCATGATGGCTTTTTGACCAAGGACGAACTCGTCAAAGTTGCGGCGCAGCGCAGTACGCAGGGTGGGGGTAAAGATCGGGGCGACGGACCGCGCCAAGGTCCCGGCGGCATGCGACCGCCGGATACGATTTTTGCTGCGCTGGATACCGATGGTAACGGCATGATCTCTGCAGATGAAATAAAAAAGGCCTCGGCATCGTTAGCTAAATTGGATAAAAATGGCGATGGCAAACTGACTGAAGACGAAGTGCGTCCGGCATTTGGTCCTGGCGGTGGGCAAGGTCGCGGCGGTCCTCGCGGGAACCCAGAGCGGAATTAAATGAAGATTCTATCCATTGCAGCCATCGGCCTTTGCGCCGCTACCCTCGCTGTTTCTACGGAAAAAGCGAACCAGGAAAGAACGTATGTCTTTCATCATGAGAACGTGTTGGGAACATCACTGGAACTGAAATTCCTGGCCAGTACCCTGGAACAAGCGGAGCAAGCCGAACAAGCCGCACTCCATCAAATTGATTCCGATGCCAGCATACTAAGCACTTACGATCCGAACAGCGAAGTTAGTCAATGGTTACGAACTTCCGGCATAGCTGTTCCTGTTTCGGCGGAGTTGTTTGAGGTATTGAATTTGTTCGACCAGTGGCGTGACCGCACAGGCGGCGCTTTGGATGCAGCAGCGGAAGCGGTAGTGCAAGTTTGGAAGATGGCGGCATTGGCACAGCGCATGCCCACATCAGTTGAACTTGCCGCAGCAGTAGCAATGGTGAAGCAGACACATTGGAAGCTGGATGCAGTGGCCCGTACTGCCACACATTTGAGTAACTCACCCATTCGGCTAAATTCGTTTGCCAAGAGTTACATTGTAAGTCGCGCGAATGATAGTGCTATGGCTAGCGATGGAATTACTGCGGCTGTGGTGAACATTGGTGGCGATTTGGTGGTGCGGGGTCGATGGACGGAAACCGTGGATGTGACGGATCCTCGCTCCGATACGGAAACGTCGGTACCAGCGTCACGAATCGCTGTATCGGGCATGGCAGTGGCAACCAGTGGAAGTTATCGGCGGGGAGTTGAGATCAATGGGCAACATTACTCTCACATTGTTGACCCCCGAAATGGACAAGCGGTTAACCATGTGATCAGCGCCACTGTTGTAGCGGAAAATGCCGTGGATGCTGGCGCGCTGGCTACAACGTTTTCTGTACTGAAGCCGGAGGAAAGTCAGCGGTTGGCGGCATCTATGAAAGGTGTGGAATATATGCTGATCGCGCAAAATGGGCAGCGAACTCAAAGCAGCGGTTGGAAGGCATTGGAACGTCCGCTAATGGCACCTGCAGCGCAACCTGCGACGTCAACAACGATGGGTGCGTGGCCCGCAGGATTTGAACTTGTCGTGAATTTGGAATTAGCGACGATTGAAGGCCAACGCACTCGTCGTCCCTACGTTGCTATTTGGATTGAAGATAAAGATAAGTTCCCGGTGAAGACCATGGCCTTGTGGGTGCAAAAGCCGCGCTGGATTGCTGATTTAAGGGCTTGGTACCACGACGATCATTTGCGCAACATGGCTGAAGGAAACGACCTTACTGCATCTTTCACGTCAGCTACTCGTACGCCTGGAAAATATAGTTTGAAGTGGGATGGCAAAGACAACGCCGGTAAGTTGGTGAAAGCTGGCAAGTATACGGTGTGCCTGGAAGTTGCGCGGGAACACGGCACTTATCAGGTGATTCGTCAGGAAATGGATTTCAGCGGCACTGCTAGGCAAGTGCCATTAAATGGAAATGTTGAGGTGGCCTCTGCTTCGCTTGAGTACCGAAGAATCAGTCATTAACGATACGGCAGTGGCCAGCCGAACTTCGCACCGCAGTCATGTTATGAAGCGGCAGTTCATGGTCGTTTCCCGTTGGCTGCATATTTATCTATCCATGGCCAGCTTTGCCATTTTGTTCTTCTTCGCCGTTACTGGTTTGACGTTGAATCACACGGAGTGGTTCGCTGAACACCAGAGCACCGTACAAGGCAAAGGGCATTTAGATGCCGCCTGGTTGAAGACGGGCGATGGTAAAGACTTGGCGAAATTGGAAATTGTGGAGTATTTGCGACGCACTCATAACATCAAGGGTGCGATGAGCGAGTTCCGCGTGGAAGACGCGCAAGCAACGGTGTCATTCAAAGGACCAGGTTATTCAGCCGATGTTACTGCTGATCGTCAAACAGGTAACTACGAACTGACAGAAACGCGCATGGGCTTTTTCGCAGTGATCAATGATCTGCACAAAGGTCGCGATTCCGGCAAAGCGTGGAGTTGGATGATCGACATTTCAGCCGTACTGATGACGCTGGTATCCCTATCGGGCATGGTGTTGATCTTCTTTTTGGCCAAGCGGCGATTTTCAGGATTACTGATGACCGCCGCCGGTGCCCTGCTTTGCTACGTTTTCTATTTGGTTTTTGTACCGTAGAAAAGTGGTGTGTCCGCCAGAATTCTTAACGCTCAAACTCAGCAAGAATATGGTCTGGAAGCGGCGCGTTGAAGTCATCAGGCACTACAAATTCGCCTTTAGCGCTACCCAACTCCCGATGGCATAGTTCTGCTTTCACAGGCGTCTTACCATCAGGAACGTCAACTTCAGTGGGCATGACTAGAGAATAAGCTGACTCCTATTTCTAGTCAACTACTTTAACCGGAATTCCGAAGTTGAGAGTTAAGTAGGACAGGCATCCTTGCCTGTTGTGATGGGGCTTCGTCCCGCGAGAGCTAATGAAAGCCGTTCACACCGGAGTGGCGGTCTTCGTCATTTTTCCTCAGTATCTAGCTTTCAACCCCGCCCAATTTCAGAAGTTTTCCAGGCACTCGAAGGTGTGAAAAAAGCCCGCTTGCGGGCTGGCAGGCAAAACTGCCTGCCCCACAAACTCAACTCCAGGTCTCGTGAAAGTTAGTGAATTGAGTGTGGGGCAGGCGATTCCGCCTGCCAAGTCCGCTAGCGGACTTTCTTCACACCTTCGAGTGCATGGGGAACTTCTGAAATTGGGAAACTATATGGCGTTGAGCGAATCCGCCTGCCAGCGAAGTGTTCCTTCCAATTTCTGAAAAACTGTCTCAAAGCGGCAGCATTCACTAACTTCGGAATTCTACTTTAAGGCTCCACGCTTTCCAAATACGTGTACCCATGCATCCCTTCTTCATAAAATCGCAAATGCCGACCAGCCTCTTCATACCCCAACTTCCCTTCCCGCACGGCGATCTCTAAATCCTTCCGGTACGCCTCAACCAAGTGCTTCCAATCGAACTGAACATACTCCAGAACCTCGCGCACTGTGTCCCCTTGAATCACGTGATCCAGTTGAATTTCACCCGATTCCGTTAAGTTCACATGCACCGCATTTGTATCTCCCAAAAGATTGTGTAAGTCGCCGAGGATCTCCTGATAAGCTCCCACCAGGAATGCCCCCAGGAAATAATCCTGTCCAGTGAATTGATGCAACTCAAGCGTATGTTTCACGTCACGACGGTCAATGAAACGATCAATTTTCCCATCGGAATCGCAGGAAATATCCCCTAAAACAGCGTGTCGGGTGGGTTTTTCATCTAGCCGGTGAATCGGCATCACCGGAAATAACTGCTTGATGGCCCAGCTATCGGGCATACTTTGGAACAACGAAAAATTGCAAAAGAACGTATCGGAAAGTAGACTCTCTAAGCCTTCCAACTCTTCCGGGAAAAAAGCCAGCGTCTTACCGATTTGCAGAATGCGACGGGAAATGTTCCAATACAAATTCTCTGCCAAGCTGCGTTGTTCCAGCGATAGAAAGCCCAAGCTGAACATGTTGAGAGCTGAATCCAAGGACTGTTGGGAATCGTGATGGCTTTCCAGTAAATTCTTGGCCGTCAAAGCTTTGTAGGTATGCACCATGTCGATCAATGGCTGCTCAAAATCTTCCCGAATCTCCGTTGGAACATCGTGATCCCCAAATCCAGTTACTCCAAGAACATTGAACAGCAGGCAACTGTGATAGGCCACAACGGCGCGGCCACTTTCGCTGATGATGGTTGGATGGGGCACTTCGGCGTCGTCACAAACATTTTGAATGTGATAGACAACGTCGTTTGCATACTCTTCCAGAGAATAGTTCACACTCGATTCAAAATCAGTTTGAGAGCCGTCGTAATCAATGCCCAACCCTCCGCCAACATCCAGATACTTCAACCCGGCACCGCTTTTCTTCATCTCCGCATACACCCTGGCGGCTTCAATCACTGCTTGCTTGATTTGACGGATATTGGTGATTTGGCTGCCTAAATGGAAATGCAGAAGCTCCAGGCAATCGCCCATGCCTTCGGCTTTTAACCGATCCAACGCCTTCAGCGCTTCACTTACCGTTAAACCGAACTTGGAACGATAGCCGCCCGATGATTTCCATCGTCCGGAGCCGCGGGCTGCCAATTTCACACGAATCCCAATGGAAGGACGCACTCCCAACTTGGCCGCATGCTTGATGATCAATTCCAGCTCAGTGAACTTTTCTACAACCGGCGTGATGCGGCGCCCAATCTTGCAACCCATCATGGCCAGTTCAATATATTCTTCGTCTTTGAAGCCATTGCAGATAATGGGCGTTTTGTTATCGGCCAAGCCCAGCACCACCAGCAATTCCGGCTTGGAACCCGCCTCCAAACCGAACCCATAAGGACGACCGTATTCGAAAACTTCTTCCACAACCTGGCGTTGCTGGTTCACCTTGATGGGAAACACGCAGCAATATTCGCCCTTGTAGCCGTTTTCGTTGATGGCGGATTTAAACGCCTGGTTCAATTCCCCAATGCGATGCTTCAGAATCTCTCCGAAGCGCACCAGAATGGGAAGGTTGATGCCACGCAGCACCAAAGTATCGACCAGCTTTTTCAGGTCGATGGACCGGGCTACTTCTTTGCCCGGATGCACCCATAAGTGACCGTTGGCTCCCACACTGAAGTAACCCTTACCCCAGGCATTCACATCATACATTTCCGACGCATCGGTCACTGTCCATCGTTCAGTGGGGTCCAAGTTTGTCGGTTCGGTCACTTTTGCAGTACTCAATTCCTAGTTCACCTCTCGCTTTGGCAAAGTCAAAATTTTAGCCGGAAACTTCAGTGTGCTTCGAAATCCTCTGCGGGGCAACTATAATTTTGTTACAGCATGACTATCCATCTGGAAAACAAGATCGCACTGGTTACCGGTGCAAGCAAAGGCATTGGAAAAGGGATCGCACTGGAACTGGCTCGCCTTGGTTGTGACGTGATTGTAAACTACAATTCCGATCAGGCCGGTGCGGAATCCACTGTGCTTGACATTCGTAGTTTGGGCCGCCAGGCCTTCGCCGTGCAGGCCGATGTGGGCAATGCTGCCGCGATCGATCATCTGTTTGCTGAATGTTTTCGCCATTTTCCTAAGTTGGACATCCTGGTGAACAACGCCGGGTCGCAGACCTGGAAAGCATTGCTCGATTTAAATGAGCAGGAATGGGATCGGGTAATGGATACAAACTTAAAAGGCTGCTTTCTTGCAACCCAGCGCGCCGCTGCGAGCATGAAGGAGCATGGTGGGGGTGCAATTATTAATATCGGTTCAGGTTGCAATAAATTAGCGTTTCCCATGCTCAGCAGCTATACGGCAAGCAAAGGCGGCATAGAACAATTTACAAAGGTGGCCGCGGTGGAGTTGGGAATGTATGGAATTCGGGTGAATTGCGTCGCACCAGGAGCGGTGGAGATTGAACGAACCAAGCTTGAGGCGGGTGATTACGCCGCTACCTGGGCCAAAGCCACTCCACTGGGTCGCGTGGGGCAACCTGTGGATGTCGCAAGGACGGTTGCTTTTCTGGCCAGTGATTATTCCAGTTTCATTACCGGGCAGACAATTTATGTAGATGGTGGATTGTTCGCCAAGCCGCACTGGCCCTACGAATATTAGGGCGTAGGTAAAGCCAGAATTGTGTTATCAGCGTTCATCGGCGTCCATCAGCGGCCCAGATTAATGGCCGGTAGAGTAGGAGGGGACCAAAGTGCCCCTCCCCTCGTCGAACCGGACGTGCAGATTTCCCGCATCCGGCTCTCCTGAAAACCTTCGTCAGTAGCTATCGCTAGGGCGCGGGGGCCGGAGGAACTCAAGACCCAGCC
>JANMWO010000553.1:0-1941 GCA_031394025.1 Acidobacteriota bacterium | reverse complement strand
CGCGACCCTTCACGTCAGGACGGCTAACAACCACACGCCGATCAAAACGGCCAGGGCGCAACAATGCTGGATCAAGGACATCGGGACGATTGGTGGCAGCCACCAGAATCACACCTTCGTTCGATTCAAACCCATCCATTTCAACCAGCAACTGGTTCAGGGTCTGTTCGCGTTCATCATGTCCACCGCCCAACCCAGCGCCACGATGACGGCCCACGGCGTCAATTTCGTCAATGAAGATAATGCAGGGAGCGTTCTTCTTGCCTTGTTCAAATAGATCGCGGACGCGGCTTGCACCTACGCCAACAAACATTTCCACAAAGTCCGAACCGGAGATAGAAAAGAAGGGTACGTTGGCTTCACCAGCAATGGCCCGAGCCAGCAGCGTCTTACCGGTACCCGGCGACCCTACCAACAACACACCTTTGGGAATGCGACCACCTAACTTTTGAAACTTTTGCGGTTCGCGGAGGAACTCAATAATTTCCTGCAGCTCTTCTTTGGCTTCATCCACGCCAGCCACGTCTTTAAAGGTGACTTTCTTTTGCTGCGAGGAATGCAGTCGGGCTCGGCTCTTGCCAAAGCTCAACGCCTTATTCCCACCGCTTTGCATTTGCCGCATCATGAAAATCCAAAACGCGAACAGCAGCACAAACGGGACAATGTTCACAAGAATGGAAATCAGGTTTCCACTGGAGGTTTCGGCAATCGTCACATTGACGTTCTTCTCCCGCAGAGTCTTGTAGATGTCAGGGTAGTTGATGGGAAGAGTAGTCTTCAAATTGGCCGAAGGATCGTCGGCATAAATGCCAGTGACTTCACTGCCATTCACATTTACACTTTTCACCTTGCCCGCTTCTACTTCCTTCACAAACTCAGTAAATGATAGCGATGCCGTGGACTTGCCTTTCCCACGCGGGATCACGGTCCAAAGGATAACCGCCATACACATGATGACGACCCAGATAATTGCCGTTCTAACGTTAGAATTCATTTGTTCCTCAATATTAGAGACGTCACAATGCCTCTAATCGATTCATAAGAGCACTATAAATGCCAGTACTGTTTACCTGATCATCCCTATTTTCTTCGCGTCACGCTCAATCTTAGAACATTCTGCGAACCGGGCAGCGCACGATAACCCTTGGCAACTCCAAACTTTTCAGCCCAAAGGATTTGATCCCCAAGACATATAATCGGCCAATGACGCCTTTCCCATAAGGGGATGCGGAAATCCTGGAACAGAGTTTTTAACTTTGCCTCTTCAGATGACCCTTCCGGATGGTACTTATCGCCCGGCATCCAATTCCGAAGCATTAACAAGCTTCCAGTACTACTTAGATCAAGATCGGTACTACCTTCAGTATAAACGTATTCTTGTTCAACCAATTGCGTCGAAATGGTGGTGTTGCCGTCGGGCAGCTCTACGCTGCCGGAAATCGGCAAAGGAATTTCGTAGTTCCGATTTTCCAATGTATCCAAACCCGGTTCTGCAAAACGAACCCAATCGAACGAGCGGAAAACATCGATCCCCGGAACTTGCACTCTTCCGGAACCTTCCACGCTGTTCAACAAAAGCAGCACGCTTTCAATATGGTTGAAGTCGATTTGCCGCAGGTGACCCTTGAACTGCTCAATCATCGCCCGAATCAAGCGGCGCTGCACCGCTGTTGGCAATCGAAGAATCGCATCTACCGGAGCCACAAACGCAGTCCCCGTATGTTTCCAGATTGTGGGCAGCAGACGGTTCATCTCTTCCTGCCAATAGGCTTCCTCAGAAGCCGACAATTCCGCTAACTGCGCCAGCACTTCCACAATGTTCGGATTCCATTCGTCCCGCAGCGACGGAATCAACTGATGCCGAATCCGATTCCGCACCAACGCCGTATCGCGATTGGTGGCATCTTCCCGCCAATCCATACCCTGCCGGGCAGGGTATGG
>JANMWO010000534.1:0-9069 GCA_031394025.1 Acidobacteriota bacterium | reverse complement strand
GGGAGATGCGAATGATTCAGTTGAAAGTGAACGGCTCAAGCAAGCAGTTCAGCGGAGATCCTGAGATGCCACTGCTGTGGTACCTCCGCGACCAGCTCAAAATGAAGGGCACAAAATTCGGCTGCGGCATGGGCCTTTGTGGCGCTTGCACTGTCCATGTGGATGGCAAGCCTGCCCGTAGTTGCCAAACTTCCATGAAAGCTGCCGAAGGCAAAACCATTCTCACGATTGAAGGTCTTTACGCAAAAGGCAAACAGGAACACCCCGTACAGAAGGCTTGGAAGCAATGCGCTGTCCCCCAATGTGGCTACTGTCAGAGTGGGCAAATCATGCAGGCTGCGGCATTGTTAAAAGACAAGCCCAAGCCCAACGACAAAGATATTGACGATGCCATGCAGGGTAACATTTGCCGCTGCGGCACCTACCAACGGATTCGTCAGGCAATCAAACTTGCCGCAGGGGTGCAAGCATGAACCGCGTAGAACATGTCAGCCGTCGTGGATTTTTGAGCCAGGTATTCTCCGTCGGCTCGTTCATTTTGGGTGCTAAGCTACTTCCGCTGGATGCCGTGGCCGCAACCACTGCGCCTTCCTGGAACCCCGGCGTGTTTGTAGGATTAAGCCCCAGCGGAATGGTCACCATTGTGGCCCATCGTTCGGAAATGGGCACTGGCGTACGAACCGTTTTGCCAATGGTCATCGCCGACGAAATGGAAGCCGATTGGAAGCGTGTCAAAGTTGAGCAAGCCATTGGCGATGCCAAATATGGTTCGCAAAACACCGACGGTTCCTGTTCCATTCGCGACTTCTACGATGCCATTCGCCAAGCGGGTGCCAGCGCAAAGTTGATGTTGGAAAGATCTGCTGCCGAACAATGGAAAGTTCCTGCTTCCGAATGTCATGCCAAGAATCATGAAGTGATTCACACCAGCGGTAAGAAGTTGGGCTACGGTGCCCTGGTGGCTCTGGCATCAAAACAACCTGTGCCAAAAATTGAAGAACTTACCTTCAAGCAGGAAAGTGAATACCGTTACATCGGCAAAGATATTCCGATGATTGACCTTAACGATCTGGTCAGCGGTAAAGGTACTTTCGGCATGGATGCGGAAGTCCCCGGCATGGTGTTCGCGTCCATTGAACGTTCGCCTGTCTATGGCGGCAAGTATAAGAGTCACGATGATACTGAAGCCCGCAAAGTAGCTGGCGTAACGGACATTGTGGTTATCCCCGATTTCAAACCACCACACATGTTTCAAGCACTGGGTGGCGTGGCCGTAATTGCCGATAGCACTTGGGCGGCAATGCAGGGTCGGAAGAAATTGAAGGTGCAATGGGAAGCCAGCCCCCACGCCAGCTTTGATTCCGATTCCTACAAAAAGGAATTATCAGACAAAGCCCGCCTGCCGCAAAAAGTTGTGCGCAACGTTGGCGATGTGGATGCCGAATTTGGTCGCGCTGCAAAGACTATTGACGCGCAGTATTACGTACCGCATCTTTCCCATGCGCCAATGGAACCACCGGCTGCTGTGGCTGAATTTAAGGACGGCAAGGTAACGGCATGGACGGCCACGCAAAATCCACAAGCTGTGCAGGATGCAGTTTCCGCAGCGCTGGGAATCGACAAGAAAGATGTCATCTGCAATGTGACCCTATTGGGCGGTGGTTTTGGACGCAAGTCGAAACCAGATTATGTTTGCGAAGCAGCCATACTTTCCAAAAAATTAGGTAAGCCCGTGAAAGTCGCCTGGAGCCGTGAAGAAGATATTCAGTTCGATTATTATCACGCCGTTGCTTCCATGTATATGAAAGCCGCCGTGGATGGTAAGGGCAAGCCAACCGCCTGGTTGCATCGCAGTGTTTTCCCAACCATTGGTTCCACCTTCGATCCCTCGGCCAAGTATGGCCAGGAATTTGAGATGGGCATGGGCTGGGTGGATTTGCCACATGACATTCCCAATCATCGTGCCGAAAATGGTCCGGCCGACAATCATGTTCGGGTAGGTTGGATGCGCGCCGTGGCCAACATTTACCACGCTTTTGCCATTCACTCTTTTATGGATGAACTGGCAGCTTCAGCCGGACGAGATCCGGTGGAATATCTGCTGGATGTGCTGGGCAAAGATCGCAAAGTTCTGATCAAGCCGGAAGGCATGGCGTACTGGAACAACACCATGACGCAGGACAAGTATCCAGTGGATACGGCACGTCTGCGACGGGTGATTGAACTGGCTGCTGAAAAATCGGGATGGGCGAATTACAAGCCCAGCAAAGGGAAGGCACTGGGAATTGCCGCGCATCGCAGCTTTCTGACCTATGTGGCGACTGTGGTGGAAGTGGAAGTGGACGACCGCGGCCAACTGAAAATTCCGCGAGTCGTGTTCGCCGTGGATGCGGGTAAAATCATGCATCCAGACCGGGTGAAATCGCAATTTGAAGGGGCTTCCGTATTTGGAACCAGCATCGCACTGCATGGTGAGATCACGGCGAAAAACGGTCGGGTGCAGCAATCAAACTACCACAACTATCCGGTAGCCAGAATGAACGATGCTCCGTACCAGACAGATGTTTATATTGTGAAAAGCGACGCTCCGCCTGCGGGAGTTGGTGAACCAGGGGTGCCCACAGTTGCCCCGGCCATTTGCAATGCAATCTTCCGCGCCACCGGCAAACGAATTCGCGAGTTGCCCATAAAGAAGCAGTTGGCTTAATTATTGAGAAGAACGCCAACCCAAGTGTTTGTTGACGAAATAATTCCAAAACGTTGTGAGGCCAATGGCAATGCCGTTGGCCACATAGCGATTCATCCCCAGTAAGTTGAACATCACGTTCAACAAGACAAGGTTCATAATTAACCCCATCAGGCAGATGGAGTTGAATTTCACAAAGCGATGGAACTTACTTCGCAGCGATGAGCCCGCAGAAACGCGGCTGGCAAAGGTCCAGGAATCGTTCCACAGAAAATTATTACCAATGGCGATTTCCGCCGATAAAATCTTGCTGCGAGTCAGTCCCCAGGCCAGCATGGAAGGGTCGCTAAGCAGGAACAGCAGCAGCATATCCACCGCCACACCGCTCAATCCAACCAGACAGAACCGGGCAAAAGTAGACTCTTTCAACAGGCCGATGCGCAGCCTGAAAAGATGTTGCAGATATTGCAGGTAGATGGTTGCAGAGACTTTGCTTTCGCCTTCCTTACGTTCACAAAAAACATAACCCACTTCAGAGATGCGGGAAATAGAACCACGGGCAAGCACTTCAATCAGAATTTTATAACCGGTTGGGTTCAGCGTCCTTTCGGCAATAGCCTCGCGCCGCAGCATGAAATAGCCACTCATCGGATCAGCAATCCTGCCTACCACTTCCGGCAGCAATACTAAGCCGATCAATTGCGCCGTTCGCGATATTAAGCGTCGAACATAGCTCCAATCGCTGACCCCACCATCTTCCACATGACGACTACCGGCTGCCAGATCGGCACCGCCTCGCATGGCTTTCACCAATTGGGCCAGGACCTCGGGTGGATGCTGCAAGTCGGAATCCATCACAGCCAAAATGTTGCCTGCCGAAGCTTGCCAACCACGGATCACGGCAGTAGCCAGACCCGATTCAGTAGTCCGGCGCATCACCCGCACCTGCGGCAGCGTTGAGCATTCATCCAGCGCCAATTGCCAGGTAAGATCTGGACTATTGTCATCCACCACAATAATTTCAAAGGTCAGATTGGGGATGCTGCTGAGAATCGCATGCACCGTGTGCAGCGTGGTTTTAATGTTGCGCGCCTCATTGAAGGTAGGCAAAATCAAACTGAGATCTATAGGGGAGGATGTTGCTGAACTGGGAACTTGATACGGACCATCCGGGACAGGAATTGGGATGGATGAACGCGTCATCAAGGTATATCGGCAGAAATTGAGGTTCCCGCCAGTGCTTCAGATAGGATGTTTTGAGGAGGTCAGTGATTCACACTGACCCCCTACATTGCTGATGCTTAGAGGATTTCGAAACTATACGCTAAAGCTTGAACCACAACCGCATGTGGATTTTACTTGCGGATTGCTGAACTTAAAGCCCGATCCTTCCAACGATTCCACATAGTCCACCTGAGCTCCATCTAAATAGAGCAGGCTCGCCTGGTCCACAAAAACTTTCAACCCATCGTAGTTGTAAGTCTTGTCCAGCATGTTCGGAGTGTTTTCGAAGGCCATCGAATAGCTAAAGCCAGAACAGCCACCACCCACCACAGAAATGCGCAGGCCTTGGGGCTTGGGTTCTTGTGAGGAAAGAATCTCTCTTACCTTCGTAATCGCGTTTTCAGTTAAATCAATCATAATATGGTTACCTCTGGCTCAGCAGAAATTCGGTCTTCTACTATTCTAGACGAAATCAGGACGGAAAACGATTCATCATTCGACTCAGAGTCACCAATTCGTATCCACGCCTTCTTAATTCAGGCAGGATCACGGCCATTGCTGCAATCGTAGCCCCAATATCGGGCGTCGGATTCGTCCTTCGGCCATCGTGAAAACAGAAGATTGCGCCATTTTCCGCCCGTTGCAACATTCGATCTTGAATCGCCGTCGCAGTTAACTTCCAATCCAGCGCGATCACCGTCCACAGGACTCCTTCCAACCCGCAGGCCCGTTGAGCGCCACCCAGACCAAACCAGCGGACCCCGTAAGGGGCGCGGAACCATCGCGGAGTCACTCCGCAAGCTTTCCCAATGGCCGCCTGCGTCTGGCTCAGTTCCGACATTTGAAATTGTCTGGACGTAAAGTCAAAGCGCGGATGCGTGAAACTATGGTTGCCCACCTCACAGCCAGCGGCAATCACCTGACGGGATATTTCAGGAAGTCGCTCTACATTTTTCCCGACTTGAAAAAACGTGGCTTTCGCATCATTCTGCGCCAACAGTTCCAGAATGCGCGGAGTCGATTCGCTAGGACCATCATCAAAGGTCAATGCGATCATTTTGCGATCTGACGGTCCCTTCCAAATTGAGGGTGCCAGTAACTGCGCAGATCGTCCTCGCACGGCCCAAGCCAGCAATCCCGCACTTGCCGTTAAAACAACTCCAGCAATTGCCGGAAAAATCACTTCCCTTCCTCGCTCACAAATGGGATGGAATGATCGCTCACTACAGCAAATGTGCCAGGTGGTGAGATCAGCGTGAAGTACGACCAAGGCCCGGGAATCCAGGGATATTTTTCAATCACGCTCTCATCAATCTTCACACCCAATCCTGGTTCCCGCGAGACAATAAGGTTGCCATCCACAATTTCTAAAGGGTCAGCCAGAATATCACTGGCCAGCGGAAATTCATACATGAACTGCCGCCCAGGTGTGGAATAAAGTGGATATTCCAGCCACTGCACAACCGGTTCCGGCCAACAGATTCCCAGTTGCGCAGCGGCCACAACTTCAAGCGAGGTTCCCCAACTGTGGAATGCAAATCGCAGGCCTCGACGAGCAATTTCGGCGAACAAGCGTCGGCTCATGGCATATCCGCCTTGGCAAACCACATCCATTTGCACGTAGTCCACCGCGTCGCTCTGAATCAGATCCAGAAAGCCGTCTTCGGTTTGTTCATGTTCCCCGCTGGCAATGGGAAGAATATCTTTTTCCCGAAGCTGCCGGTAAGCAGCGTGATCGTGCGGCGGCAGCGGTTCTTCCAGCCAGGTGATGTCGTAACGGCTCATCTCCTCGGCCAGCATTTCTATCATTTGTGGCGTGTAGGAACGGTCCCCCATGCGCCACCAGGAGTGCGCATCCACCATCAGGCCAAGATCAGGACCAGCCGCTTCCCGCATTTTGGCGATGGTCAATAAATCCTTCTCTGGGCCCATTGCCGGACGCATTTTATAAGCCTTGAACCCCATCTCTTTGGTAAGCGCAGCTTCCCTGCCATAGCCTTCAGGTTCCATATACATGCCTGCCGAACCGTACAAGGCAATGGTGTCCCGAACGCGGCCGCCCAACAGTTCTGAAACAGGCATGCCCATGGCTTTGCCCAGAAGATCGTAAAGGGCAACTTCCACCGTACAGTACGTTTTCATTAAGCCAGTGCTGGATTGTGTGGCACGGTCAAACTGGACACGAAGGGCATCGGCATCGGCCAGAATGCGACCCTCCAGAAAAGGGGCAATAATGTCTTGAATGGAAGCGTGCGCTTTTTCGCTACCTTCACCAGGTGCATAACCCACCAGACCATTTTCAGTTTCCACGCGGATCAGCATGGAATCGCGTTTGACGATTTTTCTTTGGCCACCATAGTATTGCAATTCAATTGGCTTGGGGAATGGGTACGAAAGCAGATAAGCGCGGACGCTACGAATCTTCATGTATCCTATTGAGCTTACCCAAAAAAATCGGCCACATGCTGGTCATGCATGCGGCCGCAGTTGCCCCATGATCCCGCTCGGAGGGGCGGTGATCTTATATGAGCTTTGAAAGAAGTTCGTGAGAAGCGCAATGATCCGGGGGTAGGCACCCCCGTTTTGCGCCGGTTCGGAGTGAGGTTAGGCCATCAGGCCGCCATGTCCAAGGCAGGCAACTTCCCAGCCAGAAACACGGTATCGGGCAAGCAACGGAGGGAGAATAAGATCCACTACATTCGGTTTTGCCGAACGGTAGCATCCAGGGGCGGAAATGATTGGGACGTCATCTTTGTATCCCATTAAAAGCAGATTGCCAGGCTCCACGGGCGCTAAAAAGCGCTCCATATGGCATCCAATGTTTGTCATAGCGCGGCCAATCACGTCGTTCGGACCCGCTGGGGCGGTGGTGGATGCCACCAGGATCACCGTCGGCTTAGACATCAACAGATGGTTCAAACCCTTCACCACACTGGCCACATCTTCAGTCACTCCTAAAACAAAACTAGGAGTAATGTTGCACCGTTCCAGCCGCTGACGTACGACATTTTCAAATAAGTGCCGAGCTCGGTCGCCGTGCACCAAATCGGTATAAAGTACGCCGACTATGGGCTTACTGATCGGGCGGGCTTGCACAATGGCTCCACGCTCGCGCAAAATGCTCACAATCGCTTCCAATTGCGCTGCCGCAACTGCAAAAGGAGCACTTTTTATGGTAGCAACGCGCTGTCCCTTAGCCGCGAAACTGAAGTTGGTAACCGTAGCGATAACAATTGTGGCAGCACAGTTAATCTGCTTCAACAAATCATCATCCACCAAAAGAGAGCAGTTTTCCGTAGCAAACAAATTCGCCCGGCCACCCGCTGCCAACCGGATTTCCATGCAGCCACAAGCCATTTCTTGCGCTACCGTTAAAACAGCATCATCTTCACTGACTTCGCCCTCTTCCAGACGAGTCACCCACACCTGATTCATACCTTCCCCCTCCAACATGACCACGTCTTCATCATTAATAAGGTGGCCTTTGGCCAGCAGCTTCTTGCCGCCCGACCGAAATATGGTGGTGCAGAGGATGCGTCCGGTAGACGCTTTGATGGCAACTGTTTCAGTGAGCATTTTCGAGTTTTTTCCCTTAGTTCTACGGGTTCCAGTACTACAACCGAAGATAAATATTACTAAGTATTAGTAGGCGATGGCCGGAAAAACTCTCAATGTTTTGTAGGTCTTTTGGGGGTACGTTTCTTAGTTTTGAAAGGCTTAGGGTACCGTACCAAAAGTCGTTATCGCTAATTGAAACACCTTATAAATATAGGTTAAGGATACTTAGTACTGCACTTTTACGATACCCTCATATGGGGGGATAAAACACCCTCACGGGGTGAGCTGTTTCAACATTGCGATTTCGTCACAAGCCTGAAATTTCGGGCAACGCAGGCAATCTTTCCATGCTTTTAGCGGAAGTTCGCCCCTGTCCACCACGTCATAACCAAGTTTCCGGAAGAACCCATCCACGTAGGTAAAGGCAAAAAGACTCCTCAACCCCTGTTCCATAGCTTCTTTTTCCAGAGAAAGGACAATATCGCGACCCAAACCGTTCCGTTTCCAGTCAGGATGAACCGCCAACGACCGAATTTCAGCTACCGTAGGGCTATAAAAATGCAATGCACCGCAAGCGGCCAGGTGCGATCCCCCATAAGCGACATTGAAATCGCGAATGTTTTCCGCCATTTCAAATTCGGTACGGGGCAGCATTATGCCCTTGGCCGCATAGTCGTTGATCATGGTGACCAGCGCCGGGATGTCGCGCATGGTGGCTCTGCGCAGCTCCACAGGCCCCGTTAACGCAGGTACAGGAGGCAATATCATCGGTACTTGGATTGAGACCAGTTGTTCCATATCGAACCTCCTAGTTCCTGACGAAACGGGTACCAATCGGTTCGCCCGCCAGCAATCGGCTCAGAACATCCGGCATCGCACCGGGAGCAATCACAACTTCCGCAACTCCACCATCCAGGGCCGCTGCCGCCGCATTCAGTTTCGCCTGCATGCCTCCGGTGGCAATGCCATCGTCGATCAATCGCTGACTTTGAGCAACAGTCAGCAACGGAACAACAGTTCCATCCGCGCCACGCACACCATCCACATCGGTTAAAAATAGCAGCTTATTTGCAGCAAAACCAACGGCACAGGCCACCGCCATCTGATCCGCATTTACGTTATAAATGTTTCCCTGTCTGTCTCCGGCCACACAAGCCACAACCGGCAGAAATCCGCCAGCCGTGAGGACGTCCAAAACCCTGGGATTCGCTCGAATCACCTTTCCCACAGCTCCCAGTTCAGGGCTCAGTTGTACTGCCTCAGTCAGGCAGGCGTCAATCCCGCTTAGACCCACAGCATCGGCCCCTTGACTCACCAAACAGGACACCAGCAAGTGGTTCACGGTTCCAGCAAAAACTTTGAGCACCGCATCCACCACTGCCGGTGAAGTAACGCGCAAGCCATCCACAAATTTCGATTCCACGTTGTGCTCAGTCAAATAGCGCGTCATCTGCTTGCCGCCGCCATGCACCACCACGGTTTGCGGAACTGTTTTCACCACAGCGGCGATTTGTGCAGCTATCGCCATGCGCGATTCAATCGAATCCAGCAGCGTGCCGCCCAGCTTTACTAAAAGCTTCACAGCAAGCCCTCCGTTTCAG
>JANMWO010000512.1:0-7723 GCA_031394025.1 Acidobacteriota bacterium | reverse complement strand
CCGACCGTCTGGATGGAAAATGACCCAATTATTGCTGAACCAGTCCGAACGCTGGAGCATGGCTCCTTATCTCGAAATCCTCGAAAAAGCCCCAGCTCACCTTTCCACGGGGTCTGTGACGGAAATGGTTGGTCTTCTCGTCGAATCCGACGGTCCGGCTGCTGGTGTCGGGGATTTTTGCGAAATCAGAACCAAATCTGGGCAATCGATCCGCACGCAGGTGGTAGGTTTCCGCAAAGGAAAAGTCCTCTCCATGCCGCTAGAAGAAACGGGAGGGTTACACCTGGGTGATCGAGTAGTGGCTCGTACTGGCGAAGCAAGCGTCCCAGTGGCCCGCGCAATGCTAGGGCGGGTCCTGGATGGCTTTGGCCGACCTATGGATGGGCTCGATCCGTTTGTCCCCGAGGCTCATTACCCCATGTTCAGCGCACCTCCTGGCCCCTTGGAGCGGGTGGATATTACCAATCCGATAGCCACCGGGATCAAAGTAATCGACAGTATGTTGCCCTGCGGCGAAGGGCAAAGAATCGGCATTTTCGGCGGCAGCGGGGTCGGTAAAAGCACTCTGATGGGAGCCATTTGTCGCCAAAATTCAGCCGACGTCAGTGTGATCGCGATGATCGGTGAACGCAACCGCGAGGTTCGTGGATTCATTGAGCGCGAGTTGGGTCCCGAAGGGATGAAGCGTTCCGTGCTGGTGATATCGACCAGTGATCGTCCTGCCCCGTTGCGCATTCGAGCAGCTTTTGTGGCACTTGCAGTTGCCGAATACTTCCGTGATCAAGGGGCCAAGGTGCTGTTGTTTATGGATTCAGTGACACGACTAGCCATGGCCCAACGGGAAATCGGCTTGGCAGCCGGAGAACCTCCTAGCCAGAAAGGCTACACGCCATCGGTATTCAACCTGCTTCCCAAAATTCTGGAACGAGCAGGAAATTTCAAGACCGGGTCCATTACTGGCTATTTCACAGTCCTGGTGGAAGGAGACGATTTCAATGAACCCATTTGCGATGCGGTGCGCGGAATTGTCGACGGGCACATTATCCTTTCTCGGGAAATGGGCGCCGCTGGCCACTATCCGGCAATCGATGTGTTGCAATCGGTGAGTCGATTAGCCAACCAAATTTCAACGCCTGAGCAGAAAGAAGCGGCCCGCAAAATTAGAGGGGTCCTGGCCTCCTACCATCGCTCGGCAGATCTGATTCGACTTGGAGCCTATGTTTCCGGGTCCGACCCCGACCTTGATTCAGCAATCCGTGTGAAACCAAATCTGGAAAACTTCTTACGACAAGATTCCCATGCCAACAACGGGCTGGATGATACCCTGCAACAACTGACCCAATTGGCCGCGCAAATCAAATGAAACGATTCCTCTTCCCACTTGCATCTGCATTGCGCATCCGCAAGATGCAGGCCGAGGTGGAAGAGATGAAACTGTTTCGCTTAACCGCAGAACTGGGTGACTGTCAAAAGCAACTCAACGAAATCGGCATTGCAGCCCGGGAGCGGCCGGAAGCGCTTTCTAATTTCGGATATATTACTGGTCCAGAACTGGTGGAGATCGATAGCCGGTCAGCTTTTCTGAAGAAAGAGAAAATCCGAATCCTAGCCCGTGAAGCGGAACTACTCCACAGAATCACCGCCGCAAAGGGTCTTATCCGAGAAGCCACGCAACGGGTAGAACTGCTCGAAACGCTACAAACAAAAGCCCGCAAAGAGTGGCAAATTACCGCAGACAAGGAACTGCAAACACTAGCCGAAGAAAGCCACAACAGCCTGCAAAGACGATTATCCGCAGATGACAGTAAGGGGACCGAAGTTCCCCTCCCTTCGTCGCGGGAGGGCATACCCAGGAATTATAAGCCACGCTTTGGGAGATGCCCAAACAGCGACACCCCCTCGGGCAACAACGGCCATCGATAAGGATCACAATAAGGAGACCCGATGGCAATAGACCGCAAGCTCATAGACAAGTTATTGGCTGACTACAAGATGCCAGAAGACCTAATTCGGAAGCAAAGCACAAACGCATGCAAGGTTCTGTTCAATTGAAAGCAGTGATTACCCGCGAGGGCACTCTTTTACGTTTGCAAGTGGTAGAATCACCGCCTTAGCTGCAAGTTTCGCAGTGGCGCTACAAGTCCAACTTATCTAAATGGAGAAGCACGTTAAAGTGGAAACCAGCATCTCTGTCAATTACCGTCTGACCAAATAAGAACTTCCAAATGAAACTAACTCTCTCTTTCAAAACTGGACTGATGCTTGTAGGACGCGCTTCGGCGTCTGTTCTCCCGGCAGTTCAAAATGCTGAAGTGGCTGCGCAGGAACGACAGAAGCCGCCATCGCGAATCAGGAGGGATTCCAATGTGATGGCTGCCCAGCTCATCAAAAAAGTTCCCCCGGCCTATCCTAGTAAAGCGAAAGAAGAGCGTAGGCAAGGTACCGTTACGCTTCAGGTTGTGATTTTGAAAGACGGAACCGTAGGCACTTTAGATGCCATGCCTGGTGCCGATGCCGATTTGACGGCCTCTGCCCTCGATGCTGTTCGGCAGTGGGTCTATAACCCGACGCTTCTGAATGGTATTGCGGTTGAAGTAGAAACTACGGTGCAAGTAAATTACACGCTGACCAAGTAGCCGAATTCCACTACAACTAAGCAGAATATGAACAACGCATCTTGAATTTTATCTGCGTTCCTCTGCGTCATCTGCGGATAACTAGTGTTAGTCTTTTTCTAAGTGATACGAATTTTGACTTTCTGCGGAATGGCTGCTGGGATTGCGATAACTTGCGGTCCCGCCCAAGCCCAGCCTGCGTTTGATGTGGCTGTGGTCAAACAGTGGCGTCCGCCTGCTGGCGATAGTTTCAACATCACCTTGGGGGCAACTCAAAATGGAAAAGTTACTTTCGCCAATGCCACATTCAGCGACTGCTTGAAATTTGCCTATAACCTGGTATCTGACGAGCAAATAGCGGGTCCTGATTGGATCAAATCCAGATCAGTGCGTTTCGATATTGTGGGGCAGGCTCCAGCGGAAACGCCTCGCGAACAGCTTCAGTTGATGGTACAGACTCTTCTTGCGGAGCGCATGAAATTGAAGGTCCACTACGAGCAGAAAACGCTTTCCCACTTGGCCTTGGTTGTGGGTAAAAATGGACCCAAACTGCTGCCTCCGAACATGTCAGGAGACAACAGCATAGGTGGTGGACGGATCAATGGAAATCACACGTCCATGCAATTGTTGGCGAGCATGTTGTCGCGCTTGGAGCGTCAAATCGTAGTGGATCGGACGGAACTAAAAGGCCTGTTTGAAGTGCATCTAAAATGGACTCCAGACAACAACTCCCCCAATGCACCCAATATCGAAACCGTGCCTGAGGCCGGTTTATCTCTGTTCAAAGCAATCCAGGAACAGCTTGGGTTGAAGTTGGAATCGCGGAAGAGCCCGTTAGACATCCTAGTTGTTGATCAAGCGGAAAAAGTCCCCACCGAAAATTAGAAAAGCCTCCCGCACACCAGGAGGCCTTTTCATTTCAAGAACCGCTTAGCTTACTTTAACGGCTTAGCTTACTTTGACTTCTATGGTTCTGGGTTTCGGCAATTCCACCTTGGGCAGAGTCACCGTAAGCACTCCGTTTTTATAAGCAGCACTCACTTTATCCGCATCCACCGTTTCCGGCAACGCGAAGGTACGGGCAAAGGCACCGTAGCTGCGTTCAATGCGATGATAGCTGGCTTTGTAGTCCTTCTTGTCGAACTTGCGCTCTCCTTTAATGGTTAGAGTGCCCTTTTCAATACTGATGGCGATCTCTTTTTCAGTCATATCGGGGACGTCAGCTTTGAGGATCAGCTCCTGCTCCGTTTCGACGATATCAACTGGGGGAGTCCAGGGACGGGACGTCGCCGGAGTGGTGAAAAATCGGTTGAGGGTGTCTTCTAGTAATCCGAAAGTTTGGCCATTGGGGTCGTATTTTGAAATAATCATGTGTTTGGATCTCCTTGCGATCTTCTGTTCTTTAACTATAAAACATGAGTGTTAGACTGTCAAGTAATATCTTGCGTGTGTAATCACTTATTCCACCTCACACACACCTCTTTCCTTCCGATATGAGCTCCTGGAAGGAATTTTCAATGGGTTCACAAACCTCGCTGTGCCTTTGCCTGCTGTTACTGAATCTTTCCGCCTGTTCAAAGCAGGACCCCCAACGACCGTCGCAGCAAACATCGACGAAGCCGGTACTTCCAACCCATGCAGTTGATAAACAACGAGTTATCTATCCACATTCCGTCGTCCCAGGGGGCGTCACATCGAAAGAAGACATTGTCGAAGCCAGCCGTAAAGATCCCGTAGTTCGGCAACACTATGCCCAATTGACGACCGCGAACATTGAGCCCGTGGTGCTGGAAGAAGATCATATGGCTTACGTGTCGTACCGGTCTGCCAACCAAATTTATTGGACCAGACAACGGGTGAAATTGAAAAAATGGGAATTGGTGCTGATCGGCGGGGGTATAACGGTCAGGGGGCGTTGCGGGAATCTGGTTTCAGAAGAACCTCGGGAGCCGGTTCAATCCCCAGCGGTTGAGCCGACGTCGCTTGATTTCGATACCCCCTTAGAACTGAGCCCTGTAAAAGAAATTGCTTTGTCGGTGCCCAGCAGTGTCCTTTCCAACCTTCCGCAACCCGGCGCGCCATATCAATCGGAAACCGCTTCGGAGACTTTGATTGCAGCGTTGTTACCGGGAATGGGATCGGATGCAGGTGGAATGCCTGGATCGGGTGGCGGAGGAGGCGGTGGGGCTCCATCTGGAGGTGGAATGCCGCCAGACAAATCGGCTCCCACGACTACCGGGGTATTTAATTCGCCTAGTGGGGACCCACCGTCGGTGAACCCGCCCGGCCCACCGATATCGTATCCATTCCCCCCTCCATCAGGAATACCTCCCAGCCTATTCCCTCCGCCGCAGCCGCCGCAGATTCCACCGAGCCCGCCGGGAACACCGCCGACGCCGCCCCATGTTCCGCCAACCTATGGACCTCCGCCCACATTGGGGCCACCGCCATCTACTCCGCCCGGCTCGCCGCCTTCAAATCCGCCAGGTTCACCGCCGCCGTACCCGCCAAATCATCCGCCTGGCGGGCCTCCGGAGTTGCCTCCTTTAGGACCACCGCCGTCGGTTCCGCCTACAGAGACTGTTCCTGAAGCGGCAACTTACCTGTTGACGGGCATTGGTTTGATTGGTGTGGCACTGTACGGACGAAGAGTAAATAAGTTAGGTTAGATTGTGCTTTTTCATGCGGTAACGAAGCGTGTCCCGGCTGATTTTCAACATTCTGGCAGCCAGACTTTGATTGCCAACAGCTTTATCAAGAGCTTGCATCAACAGCAACTTTTCCTGTTCTTCAAGCGGGAGCATTTCTTCTGATTCCGGCGCACAAGCTGCACTCACTAAAATGGAATGCGCCGCTGCACCAGCGGTGAGATAGGTGGGTAGATCACCCACATCAATCATTTCCCCCATCACCATCATGGATGCATAGCCAATTACATTTTCTAATTCCCGTACATTTCCTGGCCAATTGTGACGCAGCAAGATAAGCTCAGCACGACGCGTCAGTCCCCTTACTTTCTTTCCATATAACGCAGTGAATTTGCGCAAAAAGTGGCGTTCCAGCAAGGGCAGGTCCCCTTCCCTTTCCGCTAAATCGGGAGTGGTAATCTCCACCATAGAGAGCCGATAGTAAAGATCTTCCCGAAACGTTTTTTCATCCATGCACTTCCGCAAATCACGATTGGTGGCGGCGATGATGTGGACGTCTACTTTGCGTGGCGTCAGCGATCCCAGCCGTTGCACTTCCTGATTCTGAATGCAGCGCAGTAGCTTGGCTTGGGTAGACATGGGCATGTCGCCAATTTCATCCAGGAAGAGTGTGCCTTTATGGGCATGCTCAAACAATCCGATCTTGTCTGTGGTGGCGCCTGTAAACGAACCTTTCACATGTCCGAACAGTTCGCTTTCAAACAGAGTTTCCACCACTGCCGAACAATTCAGCACCACAAAATTGCCCTGGGAAACGGGACTCAAACGGTGCAACGCACTGGCCACGAGATCTTTGCCAGACCCGGTATGCCCCGTAACCAGCGTAGTCCGATAGTGCGGTGCCACGCGACGAATCCGCGAAAAAAGATCCCACATCTGCGGACTGTTGCCGATGATGCCTTCAAATTCAGAAACTTCTAACAGTTGCGATTGCAGGTTCTGAGCAATGGAACGGCGCTTGGCTTCCTCCACCAATTGGTCCACTTTTTTGCGAACCATGGCAATGGAAACAGGTTTGTTCCAGTAATCGGAAGCGCCTTTCTTGATAGCCTCCACGGCGGTTTCCGTGGAATAGTGGGCGGTCATCAAAATCACTTCAATAGCAGGGTCGAATTCTACAATTCGTTCCAGCACTTCCATGCCGGAAAGTTTGGGCATCACCAAATCGGTTAAAACAATTTGCGGATGGTGTGTGAAGACAAGATCCAGGCCTTCTTCGGGATCTTCAGCCGTGAAAATCTCTAATTCCTGACGACCTAGAGCGGCTACAAGCAGCTCTAGGTTGCCGGGATTATCGTCGATAAGAACAATTTTGATCAGACTGGAATTGGCGGTTGTCATAAGCACTGTTCGATACAATCCGCCACAAGATGCCAGCAGTGACTAACTGGAACGCTTAGCAAAATCGAGCGATGCCGAGTTCATACAATAGCGCAAACCAGTAGGCTTTGGTCCATCGTTGAAGACATGGCCCAGGTGGGCGTCACAACGGGCGCATTCCACTTCGTCGCGAGACATTCCCAAACTGTTATCGGCACCCACGTGAACATTTTCTTTGGCTAGCGGTTGCCAAAAACTTGGCCACCCTGTGCCGGATTCAAACTTGGTTTTGGAATCGAACAGCGGAGTGCCACAACAGATGCACTTGTAAATACCGTCTTCATGATTGGCGGCATATTTGCCTGAAAACGCGCGTTCCGTTCCCTTGTGCCGGGTGACCTCAAATTGCTCAGCGTTCAGTTGCTTCTTCCACTCTGCGTCGCTTTTGGTTACCTTATCCAATTCCTTCACTCCTATTTTCTTGCCGCTTGCGTCAAACTGTACAATTTTCACCATGCGAGCCGCTGCCGTAGCTCTGCTGAAACAGAAGGCTGCGCCAATGAATGCGGCCGCGAAAGTTCGTCTTGAAATTTCGTTGTTTATCATAACCATCAATCCCCTGATGCTAGCAGTTTATTCCAGACCAGCGGTAACAACTTCAGGATGTGGTGACCATATTTTTAATTGGTAAACGGCGGAGCCAGCGAAGCTGTTCGGGAGTTTCGGGAATAGTAAGGCCACGGGCTGTGCTGACAGCCTGGATCGCATGTTCCAACTCGATTCCAGAAGTAGCCAGCAAACTGACAGCAATGAGGCCAGACCTCCCAATGCTTTGGCGGCAATGAACCGCAACATTCCGGCCAGATTCCAACTCAGTCAAAATCTCTTTTACGAGTAGAAGCGCGGCGGACATTGAGGAAGGAACATCACGATCAGGTATGGGAAATGACAGGTATCTTATCCCTATGGCGGAAGCTGCTGCACCTTCATAAGCCAAACCCAATTGAGCGGCTTCTTCTTTCTCCAATAAAGAAACAATAACGTCCAACCCGGCGGTGTGCCAGCCGCTTGCTTCGTCTT
>JANMWO010000361.1:0-2709 GCA_031394025.1 Acidobacteriota bacterium | reverse complement strand
CTTGCGAAAAGAGCAATCAGTTCCGGATCACGCCAACCCAGCGCAGCCTCTTCTTCCATAATCCGAATCGCTTCCTGATGAGACATAGCGGGCTTATACGTACGTGCTGTAATCAGCGCATCATAAATATCTACGACCTGCAAAATCCGCGCCAGCAATGGAATATTTTCCCCGGCAAGACCATCCGGGTAGCCTGTTCCATCCCACCGTTCATGATGACTGCGGATGATTGGCAAAACAGGGGCAAGGCTCTTCATTGGACGGCAGATTTCTTCCCCACGAATGGTGTGCAGCTTCATAATGTCCCATTCTGGTTCGGTCAACTTTGCGGTCCCGTGAAGAATGCGGTCGGGCACGGCCACTTTGCCAATATCGTGCAGGTATCCGCCACGGTGCAACGCCACTAATTCCCTGCGGGAAAGTCCAAGCGCATTTCCCACGCTCACCCCATAAGTGGCTAGACGTTCACAATGGCCAGCAGTATAATGATCGCGACTTTCCACTGCTTGGGCCAGAGCAAAAAGAATGGTTTCCGCTTCTTCAAGGGAATCCACGGCAGCCTTGTTCCGAAGCATTGACCGGATACGTGCCCGGACCAACGCCGGATGCAAAGGCTTAGTCAGGAATTCGTCGGCACCCGAATCAATCCCCTGAATCTCGTTCTCTACACCATGCAGGCTGGTGATCATCAGCACCGGAACCAGTTGCGTTTTCCGGTTACCTTTTACTTGACGACAAAATTCAGGACCGCTCATACCGGGGCTTACCAGATCCAGAATCACCAGATCAATTCGTTCTTTTTCAAGGATTTGGAGAGCATCCACGGCCCGTTTGGCTTCTAAAAAACGATAGTTCGTGTTCTTCAACATCGCCTTGAATAAGCGACGATTGATCTCCAAGTCATCCACTATTAAGATCGATGGGCAGTAGCTAATGTCCTCCAGTGCCTGGTTCCAGGAAAAAGGAACACTTACGTTAGGTAGCGCCATTCCTGCTGATTTTTTCGTAGTCTCTGCCATTAACAGACGGATTCACATCCGTCTCCCCCAACGTTGTTATCGGCCGGGTCGGGAAAAATGATTACAGTAAGACCGATTTTTTGCTTTGTCACCGCCATTTTGAAGTGACACAATGGTGCTTTCCCATGCGCCACTCCAAATATCTTCTACTCTGCCTGCTGTCCGCCGGACCTCAGCTTCCCGCCGCAGTCAAGCTTCCCGCTTTGATTTCCGACCACATGGTGCTGCAACAGAATGTCCCTGTGCGCATTTGGGGAACCGCCAATGCCGCCGAAGTTGTGACCATCAGCTTCCATGGGCAAAAAGTTTCAGCCAATGCATCCCCCACTGGCAAATGGTCCGTGTTCCTAAATCCATTGAAGCCCGGGGCACCCACAGACCTTACCATTGCTGGCGAAAACACCATCGTCGTTCATGACGTCCTGGTCGGGGAAGTCTGGGTAGGTTCCGGTCAATCGAATATGGAAATGTCCGTGGAACGCTCCAAGGATGCCGATACAGAAATCGCCGCCGCCCAGTATCCGAAAATCCGGCTGTTCACTGTAAAGCGTAGCGTGGCCGATGCGCCAGCCGACGACGTGATTGGGTCCTGGAAACTTTGCGATTCCACATCAGTCAAAACCAGTTCCGCCATCGGCTACTTCTTTTCACGAGAGCTGCATCAGAAACTGGGAATACCCATCGGCTTCATTCATTCTTCGTGGGGAGGGACGCCAGCCCAATCCTGGACCTCTGCCCAGGCCCTTGAAATGGAACCGGCTCTAAAGTTCATCTCAGCAGATTGGGACAAGATACTGACTAACTATCCGGCAGCGAAAGATCGTTACGACAAAGCTCTTGAAACTTACACCGAAGCCGCTGCAAAAGCCAAGGCCGATGGGACAACACAACCCACAGCGCCGCGCCCACCCGTTGGTCCTGGACATCCCAACACGCCCTCAGGACTTTACAACGCCATGATCGCTCCACTGACTCCTTACGCTGTGGGCGGTGTGCTTTGGTATCAGGGTAGTCCAATGCCAGCGCGACCCATGCCCTGCCCTATCGCCGATTATTCCGTTTGATGATTGAAGATTGGCGCCAGAATTGGAATCAGGGGAGCTTGCCGTTCCTTTTCGTGCAGTTGGCAAACTACAAGGCGAATCCCTATTGGCCGCTGTTGCGCGAATCACAAGCCGATGCGTTGGAACTCAAGGATACGGGCATGGCCGTGGCCATTGATGTTGGGGAAACGAACGATATTCATCCGAAGAATAAGCAGGCAGTGGGGCATCGTTTAGCCTTGGCCGCAAGGGCAAAAGTGTATGGGGAAAATATTGAATATTCCGGTCCGCTGTATCGCCAAATGACCAGGGATGCCGCAGGTCTGCGTGTCTGGTTCAACTATGTGGGCAGCGGGTTGAGTGCCGGTGGGAACGAAGAACTGAAAGGGTTCACCATTGCTGGCAAGGATGAAAAGTTTGTACAGGCTGTGGCCAGGATCGAAGGGAACACAGTGATTGTTTCTTCTCCGGAAGTAACTGACCCGACTGCCGTACGATATGACTGGGCCGATGACCCTTCAGGGAATTTGATGAACCGGGCCGGGTTGCCCGCCGGGCCATTTCGCACGGACCGCTGGGTGATTTCAGGGAAGTAAAAAACTGGCACTACAACTGATGAATTCTGGAAACCGCATTTTTAAGAACCT
>JANMWO010000500.1:0-3910 GCA_031394025.1 Acidobacteriota bacterium | reverse complement strand
TTTCTGGGAAAATACGTTCAATTGCGAATTTAGTTGATCAAGTACAGGCCAGGCAAGCTACGGGTGACAGTTTGCGGGAAGCGGCTGAACAATCACGAAATTTGATTCAGCATATTCAAAATACCAGTATGAATGTTCGGGACTTAATAGACTCGCTGGATCCCTCAGTTCCAACTTCTCAATATGTGCGCTCCTTTTTTCAGGATTACATACAACAATATTTTATTGGTGACTACAATGATCTAAAGACTCAAGATCATCCATGACAGGACGTAATTCCGGCTCCAACTTTTCTATCTCTTCCTTCATCCTCCAAGCAATATTCCGATAGCTGAAATGACCCTTCACCCCACTCCGTAGCCGGGAAATATATTCGGCTTCAGCGAAATCCATCTTGAACAGGAATCGCGACTTGCCAGCAAACGGCAGCAAATACTGTGCCGCTGGCTGTGGAAGTCCCCGCATTGCCAACCACGCAGCATCCATCGCTGCACCGTAGTAACCGCTCAGGCCCGCTTCCGCAATCACAGCCGGTGTATCGTAGCCCAGGTTCCCTGTATACGCTTGCCGGAACTGCTGACAACGCCGATGACGATGGAAATCGCGGTAAGCTCCAATATCCATCACCATGTCATAACAGTAAAGTCCACCACGGAATCCACGCAGCAGTTCTTCACGGGTTCGCGACGCCAGGGCTGAACCAATCACCTCCTCGCGCACCGCTGCGCTAACAGAGCAGGCCCATTCATAGAGTTCTCTGAAGGGGCGATTTGTGACGGGGTACAGCAGCGTGGCCACAATGTCGGCTGGCGTGTTGGTTGGTTTCAACAGATCCACATCACCGGGTTCCACACCCGCCGCCTTCGGTAGATTTTGCGACGCCCATTGCTTCAACGCCTTCTGCGATTCGATAAGGTGCGCATCGGGATCAACGTACTTAGCCAGGGTGGGCGCAAGCGCTTCGCGGCTCCCATCCTTGTCCCACAAGCAACCCGGTTCCGATGCGCAGGCCTGGGCCAGTTCCACACCCAGGTCGCGTACTTCGGCGAACTCAGAAGCTTTCATCCGGCGAATCTGCCGTTCCAGTGTGCGGATACTGGTGATTTGACCGACATTTGTGGGAATACCCCAGAACAGGAAATAGCGGGCCACGTCAAAGGCTCGGGCGGTGATGTTGCGCAGGTACGCGTCGGGCTTCATTGCCGCAGGGCGGGGAAGCTTTTGCTTCAAGTGCTCCAGCGATTGCTCGTGGACGTGCCTGTACGCTTCAAGCAAAGCCGCGCCTGCGGATCGATAGAGAGTGGCTTGCGCATCGTCAAGATCGGGTGGTGTGATGAAGCCCGCCGAACCGAAATCCTGATAACGCGAAGATTTCGCCTGGCCGTCCCACAATTGTTCGTCTTCCGCCTCAGTCGCGGCTAGTTCAGAGACGCCTTCAAAGCAGATGACCAAATGGCCCAGGTCGGCGATGGATGCGTGGCCGTATTGAAAATAGAAACTATCCAGGAACTTGGAGGAATCGTGGGTGCGTACCCAATCAATGGATTCATGGATGGAATCGGGGGATCGGCTGTAGCGGGCCAAAGCGTACGCACATTTTTCGGGAGGCATGGGTGAGACGCTGACTATGCGCCCTGGAGTCTGTGGCATGGTAACTTAACATGTTAACTTAAGACCGTCTCACATCATGCAAATCCGAATCAAAAGAGTTTCAGAAGATGCGGTTCTTCCGCAATATGCCCATGGTCCCCTGGAGGACGCTGGCATGGATATTTGTTCCGTCGCAGAGGTTGTTCTGGAACCCAATGTTCCGATGCTGGTGCCGACAGGGTTGTCCGTTGAAATCCCTCCAGGTTACGAATGCCAATTGCGGCCGCGCAGTGGCTTGGCCTTGAAGCAGGCCATCACACTACCCAATTCCCCGGCGACCATTGATCCTGGGTATCGTGGGGAGATTCGGGTGATTTTACTGAATCTAGGGAAGCAGAGTTACACCGTGAAGAAGGGGGATCGTATTGCCCAAATGGTCATCGCCAAGTATGAAGCGGTGGAGTGGCTGGAAGGCGATTTGGCGGGGTCCGAACGCGGGGCTGGCGGATTTGGGAGTTCCGGGCGGTAGCCACGCTACAATTAGAGTCGATCATCTTATTTCAAAAGACATACAAGAAATTTGCCAACTAATAAACTAACCGAAGCACAGCGTCAGCAGTTGCAGGCGCTGGCAGCAATGCCCGATGATACAATCGACTTTTCAGACATCCCTGAGCTCACAGAAAAGTTTTGGGAAAATGCCATACCAAATCCATTTTACAGACCAGCGAAGTAACAGCTAACTGTAGATTCTAAATTGCAGTCCGCTGATAACTGGATTCAGGCGCAGACTTACCGACTGTTACAATAGTCAATTCATCGCAATGCTGGGTATTCTAACCTCACTTCTTGTCGCACCCTTAATCGGATTGCTGGTTTTATTGGCAATTCCATCGTCCTCTCCGCGACGCATCAAAATCTGGGCGAACTTTGCATCCCTGGTCAGCGCGCTGATGACGCTTCCGCTGCTTGCCAATTTTGATCGCAATCAGGACTTTCAATTTGTGGAAAGGCTGCCTTGGATTCCCTCCATTGGTGCCAGCTATTATGTGGCCGTCGATGGCATCAGTTTATTGCTGCTGGTGATGACCGGCTTCATCACTTTTCTGGCGATCCTTTCCAGTTGGAATGCCATTGATACCCGCGTCAAAGAATATTACGCCTGCTTCCTGTTCCTGCAATTTTCCATGATGGGTGTTTTCCTCTCCCTGGACTTTTTGCTATTTTTCGTGTTCTGGGAAATGGTCCTCATTCCCATGTATTTCATCATCGCCATTTGGGGCGCCGAACGACGGGCCTATGCATCCATTAAATTCCTGATCTACACAGTAACCGGTTCCGTGTTGATGCTGGTCGGCGGCATTGCCCTCCATTGGCAACATTTTTTGGCAACAGGGGTGCGAACTTTCGCCATCGACGAGTTGATGAATACGCCACTTTCGTTGACCATGGAACTGTGGATTTTCTGGGCCTTGTTCGCTGGGTTTGCTGTGAAGGTACCCATGGTTCCCTTCCACACCTGGCTGCCCGATGCACATACGGAAGCGCCCACCGCCGGGTCAGTGGTGCTGGCCAGCATCTTGCTAAAGATGGGCACCTATGGCTTTCTGCGATTTTCCTTGCCGCTCACCCCCAATGCCTCTCGCGATCCGCTGACCGTAAAAATTGTTGCGGCATTGTCCATTATGGCCATTCTTTATGGCGCGCTAGTCTGCCTGTTACAGAAGGATTGGAAGAAGCTGATCGCCTATTCCTCGGTTAGCCACATGGGGTTTGTCACTTTGGGAATCTTCACCTTCAATCAAGCTGGCATCACCGGTTCCATGCTGGCACAAATCAACCATGGCATTTCTGCGGGCATGTTATTCCTTATCATTGGCGTGGTTTATGATCGCCGACATACGCGGGAGATTGCGCAATACAGCGGATTGTGGAAACCCATGCCACTGTTTGCTGCTGTTGTTTTGATTGCTTCGCTCAGTTCCATGGGCATGCCTCCATTGAACGGATTCATTGGAGAAATGACCATCCTGCTGGGTGTCTATCCGGTTTCCTGGAATTGGACGGTGGCTTGTATGACGGGAATCGTCCTCGGTGCTGCCTATCTTCTATGGGTCTTTCAACGGACCATCTGGGGCAACACCAGTGAGCCGAATCGTAATTTGCCCGATTTGAACTTGCGCGAAAAATTGATCTTCCTGCCGCTGGTTATCAGTGCGTTTTTGGCACCTAAATATGTGACTCTTTATGATTTTGGAAACAAGTTTTTTGAGCCGATGATTGGTCTTGTCGTTGCTGTGGGGGCTGTGGTCATGCCCAC
>JANMWO010000498.1:0-10927 GCA_031394025.1 Acidobacteriota bacterium | reverse complement strand
CGAAGCAGAAGTTGATCTGGCACAAGGTCCAATCCTTATTAGTTCGATCTTTCTTTGGTCTTAGATTAAAAACTGTTCGTTAAGTGTATCACTTTGAAGGTGTTTCCGTTGTAGGTTGAGGAGTAGGTTGATCCAGAACTCCCGTGGCTGAAAGAATCACAATGTCCACCCGACGATTCTTTGACCGTCCTTCTTCGGTTTCATTGGAGGCAATGGGGACCGTATCGGAATATCCGGCAATGGCCATGCGCCCCTCAGGAACATCGAACTTGTTCACCATCAGATCCATCATGGAGATCGATCTGGCTGCAGAAAGTTCCCAGTTGCTATGAAATCGGCCGTTACGGATGGGTTGGGAATCGGTGTGTCCTTCAAGTCGAATTGGGTTGGGCAAGCTTTCAATAATTTTGGCTACCTTGCGGATGCTTTCAAAAGAGCTAGGCGTAACGGTATCGTCAGCGGATGGAAAGAACGCTGTTTGCTGAAGTGTCACCACCAGACCGCGACCCGTCATGTGCACTTCCATAGTGCCTGCATCCACTTCCGCACGCAGCTCTTTTTTGAGCTTCTGCATGGCTGGTATCAGGTCCACTATTTCTGGCGGAGGCGCCTGCGTAGGGGTTGCATCGGGCTTAGTGCCACCGGGGCCCTTCATCATGGCGTTGCCCTTACCTTTATCGTCGGTGACGCCACCCAGAATCCCTTGCAGTGCAGAAGTGAACTTGCTTTCTTCCATGGCTTTCTTCACCGATTCAGACATCTGTTGCTGCTTGCCTTTATCGGTTTGCGAACTGGCGAACATCACCACGAAAAATGCGAACAGTAAAGTAATGAAATCGGCGTAGGACACCAGCCAACGCTCGTGATTTACATGCTCGTCCTGTTTCTTTTTGCGAGCCATAAATCTTGACTATGCGCCCCCACCAGCAGGTTTGACCGCAGGTCCGTGACCAGACAAATACGCTTCCAATTTCACCTGAATCAGCTTAGGATTCAGCCCTTCCACCATGGCACTGACTCCTTCTAAGATCAATTCCTTGCGCTGCACTTCGTTTTGGATACGACTCTTAATTTTGGCACTTGCCGGAAGAAACAGAATATTGGAGAACGCAACACCGTAAACCGTCGCCACAAACGCCACCGCGATGCCATGACCCACTTCTTCAATGTTGGCCAAATTTTTCATCACCTGGATCAGACCCATCACCGCTCCGATAATGCCGATGGTGGGCGAATAACCTCCAGCGCTTTCCCACACCTTGGCCTCCTGATTGGCGTGATGCTCATCCTGATCAATTTGCAGTTCCAACATTCGGCGCAGCTCCTGCAAGTCTGTGCCATCCACAGCCAAACCAAGGGCTTTTTTCAGAAAGGGTTCTGCCGTATCGTTCATGTCCCCTTCAAGGGACACAATTCCTTGCTTGCGAGCTTTACCAGCAAGTTCCACAATCTGATCTACCAGTTGCTGCAAATCAGCGGAACCGTCATGAAAAATGTGACCAAACCGTTTCAAGCCGCCGATCACGACTGGGAGTGGGAAATTGATCATTACCGCTCCAAAGGTGCCGCCAATCACAATGATGGCCGCAGTGTACTGCAAGACATCCCGAATGGCCCCGCCTTCCAACAACAGCCCACCCAGAATTCCGCTTGCAGCCAGAATCAGGCCACCGATAGTGGCAAAGTCTGGACGGAACTTAGGTTTTTCCATTGGATTCGCCCCCATTCAGACTGATTCGCTTGCGCCATTCCACCACCCGCCGAATCACCTCATCAGACTTTTCCTGGACGCGGATTTTCTCGCCGGATGTAAGGCAAATAATGGTATCGGGACTAAGTTCAATATGTTCGATTAAATCTGCGTTCAGCACAATCGCAGATTGATTCAAACGAGTGAGATAGATCATGGAAAGCCTTGCTTAAAAAGCTTATCGACCTATTCCCACACATCATGCGAACTTATCGAAAAATTTTCAGCAGGTCACGCAGATCGGTCCCAATGGCTTTCAACATGTCGCGATCCAAAGTTTCTTCCGTAGAAAAAAGCTGTGTCTGGGCTTGCTGGGCACGCTTAGGTTTTTCGTTCTTCTTCTCCACGGGAGCTGGAACTGCCTTGCCTCGTTTCGATAAAAAATTACGCGCACCTTCAATGGTAAAGCGCTTCTCGTAAAGTAGCTGCTTGATTTCAAGCACTAGCTCTACGTCCTTACGGCGATATAAACGATGATTGGTTCCAGACTTCTTCGGCCCAAGGCTGGGGAATTCCGATTCCCAATACCTTAAGACGTAAGGCTTCACACCCGCAATGCGACTTACGTCGCCGATGCGGAAGTAGAGTTTATCGGGGATCTCCTGCGCGCTTAATTCAGGTTGCACTGCCGAACCAGCCATCGTTCCAATTACCTTCATGCCGATCTGAAAAATCAGCTTCCCTATTATCCCCTCACAAAGCTCACTCCACAACTGTCAAACTAAAAGACTCTCAACTAAAAAAGGAACACGCTTGACGCACTTAACGGGTATACACCCAATCCTAGAAGCTCTACACACTGGAGTAGCCATTGAGCGGGTCATGGTGGCAAAAGGTGCCGGTGGACCTCGAGTCCAGGAAATTGTCGACCTTTGCCGTGACCGTCGAATTCCCGTGCGCTTTGAACCGCGCGCCACCTTGGACCGCAATTCGGAATCCTCTGCGCACCAAGGCGTGGTCGCCGTAACCGGGGCCTATCACTATGCTACCCTTGAAGCCGTAATTCCCAACGCCCAAATGTTGGTGGTGCTTGACGGAGTAGAAGATCCGCACAACTTAGGAGCCATTGTTCGCAGCGCCCACGCTGCTGGTGTATCGGCCATTCTGGTTCCCGAACGACGCGCCGCACCCATGAACGACGCCGCTTCCAAAGCTGCCGCCGGAGCCCTGGTTCACATGCCGGTTGTGAAAATCGGCAACGTAGCCCAGACATTAAAAGACCTAAAACAGCAAGGGTTCTGGATTTACGGCCTGGATGAACGGGGCGATTACGATTACGACAAAGTGGAATTCATCGCGCCCAGCGTGCTGGTAATTGGCGGCGAAGGGCATGGAATCCACCAACTGGTAGCCAAGCATTGCGACTTTTTGGTGAACATTCCTTTAGCTGGGCAAATTTCGTCGCTGAATGTTTCTGTGGCCACCGGCATCGCTTTGTTCGAATGGAAGCGCCGCCGAATAGTAAAGTAAAGGAATGCACATTTTCAGGTTCGTAGCCGCAGTAGCGGTCCTGCTGCTCCCTTTGTATCCTGCCCAACCGGTGCGGGCGAAGAACGCCATGGTGGTGACCCGCGAAGCTCATGCAACGGATGTCGGGGTGGCTGCGTTGAAAGCGGGTGGCAATGCAGTGGATGCAGCGGTGGCTGTGGGCTTTGCCTTAGCCGTCACTCATCCATCGGCTGGAAACATCGGTGGTGGTGGCTTCATGTTGGTGCGCTTTGCCGATGGCCGCAAAACCTTCCTTGATTTTCGCGAGATGGCTCCGGCCAAAGCTTCCCGCGACATGTACTTGGACGCATCTGGAAATCCTACTAAAGATTCCGTCATCGGCTGGCGCGCATCGGGAGTTCCAGGCACAGTGCGTGGTCTGGAAACAGCGCATAAAAAATACGGCACGTTGGCGTGGAGCAAGCTGGTGACGCCCGCTGCAGACTTGGCCAAAAATGGGTTTCCTCTTTCCTACGGAACTGCCCGATCCTTAAAGAGCGCGCGGAATTTGGCGGCATCACCAGAATCGAAACGCATCTTTCAAACAAACGCTCAAAAAAACGGTGATTTCTTTGAACCCGGTGATTTGTTGAAGCAACCGGAACTTGCCAAAGTGCTGGAACGCATTGCAAAGTACGGTTCCGAAGATTTTTATTCCGGCGAAACAGCCAAGAAGTTAGTGTCCGAAATGGCCGCCAACGGTGGCACAATCACTCTCGAAGACTTAGCTCATTACAAGGCGGTGGAGCGAACACCGCTGGAAGGCAAGTATCGCGGCTTTGATATTATTACCGCCCCGCCACCTTCATCCGGCGGCATTGGCATTCTGCAAATGCTGGCCATGCTGGAAAAGACAGACTTCGCCGCATCTGGCGCTGGTTCGGCAAAGTCTATCCACTTCATGGCTGAAGCCATGCGTCGCTACTATGCCGACAGAGCCGAATTCATGGGCGATCCTGATTTTTACAAGGTTCCGATTTCCAAGCTGCTCAATCCAAAATATGTGGATACGCGTCGCGCCACCATTGATGCAGATCACGCCACGTCCAGTGATGAGGTTCGTCCTGGCGATATCAATGGAAAGGAGAGCACTGAGACTACGCACTATTCCATAGTCGATGCCGAAGGCAACGCAGTGGCCGTCACCTACACCTTGAACGGCGGCTATGGTTCCGGTGTAACAGTTCCTGGTCTGGGATTCTTGTTGAACAACGAAATGGACGATTTCAGCGTCAAGCCCGGCGCACCCAACATGTACGGGGCCATTGGCGGCGAAGCGAATTCCATTGTCGCAGGCAAGCGCCCTCTATCCTCTATGACGCCCTCTATTGTTCTGAAAGATGGCAAGCCTTTTCTGATTGTCGGAACTCCCGGCGGAACGCGCATCATCACCAGCGTGTTTGAGGTAATCGTCAATGTATTGGACTTCCACATGAATGTGCAGGACGCCGTGAATGCTCCTCGCTTCCACCATCAATGGAAGCCCGATAAGCTGCTGCTGGAACCGGGCATTTCGCCAGACACCCGTTTGCTGCTGTCACAAAGAGGACATTCAATTGAAACCGTGAATGCCATTTGCGAGGTGGCCGCCATTCAGTTTGAAGCGGATGGCTGGCTGGCCGGTGCATCCGACCCACGCGTTGACGGCAAGGCGGCAGGCTACTAAATTATGCGTCACGCTCTATCTACTCACTATTTCGTCAACCATCGCTTGACGGTTGCTGCGCTGGAACGAATCCTTCATGCGGGAGTTCCCGCCGTCGAAATCTTCTGTGCCAAACAACATTTGGACTATACGAACAAATCGCAAGTAAATGAATTGGCCTACTGGTTCAAGGATGAAGACCTGCAACTGCATTCGCTTCACCTGCCCATGCATACCGATGAGGTGTGGGGTCGTAGTGGTCCGCAGGCGCACTTGAACATTTGCGATCTGAACAAGTCCAAACGCATTGCCGCCGTGGATGAAATCAAACGCGCCATTGAAGTGGTGGAATCCATTCCCTGCCCTTACCTGATCCAACATGTCGGCGGGTTGAACGAAGAGTTCGACGAGCATAAGCTGGACATGGCATTCAATTCCCTAGAGGAAATTTCCCTTTTCGCCAAGCAACGCGGCGCAGAAATTTTGCTTGAAAATATCCCCAACGGATTTTCTACTGGGGACAAGCTCTGCTACCTATTGGGGGTCACGCATCTGGATCTAAATTTCTGTTTCGATGTGGGCCATGCCAATCTAATGGAAGGTGTGGAGGAAGCGTTTGAAAGAATGAAGCCGCGCATCCGGTCCACCCACGTGCACGATAACAATGGCACGGACGATAATCACCTGTTTCCAACCTTGGCCGAAGGCGGCACCATTGACTGGCAGAAAATCATGGGCCTGCTGCGCTCAGCCGAGCATCAATACCCATTGCTTTTGGAACTAAAAGAGTCGCCCGACTTCCCGCAACCTCTGGAAGCAATCAAACAAATTTTCGAGCGTTTGGAGAACCTGTAAATGTCCTATCCCCGCATCCGCATTTCCGACGCAGCCAAGCATGTTGGTGAAACCGTTTCCATCGCCGGTTGGCTTTATAACCTTCGTAAATCAGGCAAGATCTGCTTTCCCTTGGTGCGCGATGGTTCAGGCACCATGCAATGTGTCGCCGTAAAAAGCGCCATCCCGGAAGAACTTTTCGAGACGCTGAAAGGCTTGACGCAAGAATCGGCATTGATCGTAACCGGGAAGATTCGTGCCGAAGAGCGCGCCGCCGGTGGCTATGAAATGGACGTGGAAGCAGCCGACGTTGTGCAGAAGGTGCCGGAAGAAGATCCGTACCCAATCACGCCCAAAGAGCATGGCGTTGACTTCCTGATGGACCATCGTCATTTGTGGATTCGCAGCAAACGGCAACACGCCATTCTGCGGATACGTCATGAGGTGATCAAAGGCATTCGCGATTACTTTGATTCGCACGGGTTCACGTTAGTGGACACGCCCATCTTCACCCCAGCAGCCTGCGAAGGCACCACAACATTGTTTGAAGTGGATTATTTCGAAGATGAAAAAGTCTACCTTACGCAATCTGGTCAACTGTACAATGAAGCCACGGTGATGGCCTTCGGCAAGGTGTACTGTTTCGGCCCAACGTTTCGAGCCGAGAAATCAAAGACTCGTCGACACTTGACCGAGTTCTGGATGGTGGAGCCGGAAATGGCTTACGCCACATTGGACGACGTGAAGCAAGTGGCTGAAGAGATGATCTGCTTTGTGGTGGCCCGCGTTCTGGAAAATCGCCAGGAAGAATTGAAGACGTTGGAACGCGACGTCACAAAGCTGGAAGCGATCAAGGCTCCCTTCAATCGCATGAGCTACGACGATGCAGTGAAAAAGCTGCAATCGTTAGGCAGTGAAATTCAATGGGGCGGCGATTTCGGCAACACTGATGAAACACTGCTGACTGCCGATATGGATCGGCCAGTGCTGGTGGATCGCTACCCGGCGGAGATCAAGGCGTTCTATTTTGAGCACGACCCGGATAGACCAGAACTAGCCCTAGGCGTGGATTTGATCGCACCCGAAGGTTACGGCGAAGTAATCGGCGGCGGCCAGCGTGTGTCGGATTTAGAGACGTTGAAGAAGCGCTTGGATGATCACGGTTTGCCGCACGAAGCGTTCGGCTGGTACTTGGATTTACGCAAATTCGGCGGCGTGCCACATGCCGGATTCGGGATGGGAGTGGAGCGGTTTACTGCATGGATGTGCGGGACCGAGCATATTAGGGAGACAATCGCATTTCCACGAATGCTGTATCGGACAAGGCCGTAGTGGCGATCACAACGCGAATGGCTCCGCGTGGATTAGGTTATTCGCGCCGCGCATGCGCAAATTCAATGAGCCGCTGAATTTGATCAACAGCAACCGCTCCAATCGATCAATTTTTGTGCCACTCCGCTCGGCCTCCTTTCTCGTCTTGGTCAAAATGCATGTTCAGATCGACCTAGTTTTTGCCATCGAATAATTGGAAGCCGCTTGAGTGCAAACGGAGTTAATGCTTGTCCGCCAAATCCTTGTTAGTCCGAATCAAGCTGCACTCGACTTCAGTTCTTCTCGAATGATGCGGCGTAGCGTATCTTCGATCCTTGGCGACTTTCCTTCCAGGTATTCGCGCAGTGCCGCGTTGATGATCGTTTGATAACCGGTGGCGCCGCCCGATTGCTCCGCCATCTCAAGAAAGCGATCCACGATGTCCTTGTCAAGCCGGATCGTAATGCGGGTCTTGCCCTCAGCCTCAGATTCAGGCGGAAGAACTCGTCCCCGTTTACCCTTGCTGAAATCGTAATGACTCTTCATTGTTGTGCCTCGAATCCCACTGTTTCATTGTATGCACAATACGTGCAGACAGCATGATCTAACTATCTATAGCCTTAGAGGCTAAATAAGCGGCTTGCGGGTATACTCAAACTATGGACGCATCAACAACCAACCGGATTGTATCAACGCCCGGTGTCTGTGGTGGTAGAGCACGAATTGGTGGTCATCGCGTTCGGGTGCTCGACATAGTTATTTTCTATGAGCATCGGGGCATGACTCCAGACGAAATTGTCTCCCATTTCCCATCCATAACATTGAGCGACGTTCACGCAGCACTCAGCTATTACTTCGATCATATTGATGAGATCCGAGAAGAAATGCGAGTTGAACAAGATTTTGCAGATCAGATGCGGGTGAATCACCCTTCCTTGATCGACGCAAAGTTGCGGCTTCGTACATTAGAAGAAGCATCCTAAAAATGTTCGTCCGGTTCCATCTGGATTAGCATATTTCTGGTTCCATCGCGGTTGCATTGCGAAGACGTGGTATCGATGTGACCACCTTTGCTGAGTGCCGTTTGGCCGGGGCGGATGACGAAACTCAGCTTGCTTTTGCGGCTTCAGCAGAACGAGTCATGGTAACGCAGGATGCTGATTTTCTGAGGCATCATGCAAAAGGAATGTCTCACCAAGGAATCGCATACTGTCGGCAATGCGCGCTTAGCGTTGGGGCGATGACTCGCAGTTTGATTTTGATTCATGATTTGCTGTCGGCCAATGAAATGGCTAACAAAGTTGAGTATCTGTAAGTTTCGTTTCATTACGTTCTCAACCATAGGAATTTGACATGGCAGGTTAAACTAATACTATGCCTTTTTCCAGTGAAGAAACCTCACGCGCCTTGCTCGAATTGCAGACCCTCACAGGAGAAACCCAAGCTGAAGCAGTCAAGAAAGCTATTCAGGAGCGCTTGCTTCGCGAACGGGCGAAATGCTTTCAAAACGAAGATCCGTTGATGGGAATGGAAGAAATTTGGGAACGGCTGCGACTAATTCCAAAACGTGATCCGCGCACCGATGAAGAAATCATTGGCTATGGACAAGATGGCCTTCCCGCTTAACCTTCACCCATGAAAACTTCCACCATAGCCATCCTCGGCGTGCCCATGGACCTTGGTGCTGGGCGTCGTGGTGTCGATATGGGTCCATCGGCGATCCGTGTTGCTGGCATTCAATCTCGGCTCATCGAACTTGGTTACAAAGTAGAAGACTGCGGCAACGTGGCTGTTCAGCTTCCAGAGAACTCGCGCGAAGGGTCCAAACGCGCCAGATTCTTAGCCGAAATCACAGCCACCTGCGAACGTTTGCGCGATCAGGTTGCGACCATTGCTGGTCAGAAGAAATTTCCAGTTATACTCGGTGGCGATCATTCCATTGGCGCTGGAACAGTGGCTGGCATGGCTGTTCACATGCATTCGAAAAACGCAAAACTGGGCTTGATTTGGGTGGATGCCCATGCCGATATGAACACTCCGGCAACGTCGCCATCGGGCAATGTTCACGGCATGCCGCTGGCTTCCATTTTAGGAATGGGCCCAAATTCATTGACTAAACTTTCTGGCGTGGTGCCAATGGTGAACCCTAAAAACACCGTGCTGGTGGGCATCCGCGATGTAGACATCCACGAACGTCCGCAAGTGAAACGGAGTGGCATGCGCACTTTCACCATGCGCGATATTGATGAACGTGGCATGACCGCAGTGATGAAAGATGCCATCGCTTACGCCAGCGAAGGGACTGCGGGTATTCACCTTTCCTTCGACATGGATTCGCTAGATCCCAGTGAAGCTCCTGGTGTGGGAACGCCCGTTCGTGGTGGGCTCAGTTATCGGGAAGCGCACTTGGCCATGGAAGTTGCTGGCGATTCCGGATGTTTGGTTTCCCTTGAAATGGTAGAAGTGAATCCAGTGTTGGATGAGCGGAACCGGACGGCGCAGTTAGCCGTCGAACTGGTTACTTCAGCATTAGGAAAGAGGATTTTGTGAAATTACGCGTAGCAGTAGTTTACGGAGGACGCAGCGGGGAACATGAGATTTCATTGCGCTCCGCAGAAACAGTCATCCAATCGCTAGACCCTGAACGATACAAAGTTCTGCATTATTTCATTGATAAGGAGGGCCGCTGGAAGCCCCGGCCCATTGTTCCCGAACCAAACGGCAATCCGGAAATCGACGTGGTGTTTCCAGTGCTTCACGGAACGTTTGGGGAAGATGGAACCATTCAGGGCTTGTTTGAAATGGCAGGACTTCCCTATGTCGGCTGTGGCGTGTTGGCGTCGTCACTGGCGATGGATAAAGAGATGGCAAAGCGCGTCCTGGTTGGTCATGGAGTGGCCACTGCTGAGTATGTCACCGTGTTTCGCGAGAACCTTGACCCCAAACCAGCGCTGGAACAATTGCCCTTTCCCATGTTCGTCAAGCCCGCCAACTTGGGATCGTCAGTAGGAATTACCAAGGTTCGTAACGAAGCGGAACTGCGGGCTGGGTTAGTGGAGGCGGCGCAGTATGATCGCAAGGTGATTGTGGAACGCGGCATCGTCGGCTTGGAACTGGAAACAGCAGTGCTGGGTAACGATTCGCCCCAAGCCACCATCCCTTGCCAAATCATTCCATCGCGCGATTTCTACGATTACGAAGATAAATATTTATTGGATAAGGCGCGCATTGTACTGCCTGCGCCCATTGGCGATGCGAAGACCGAAGAGCTTCGCACCATGGCCGTGAAGGCGTATCAGGCGTTGGGCTGCGAAGGTATGGCACGGGTTGATTTCCTGCTGGAAGAAGCTACCGGAAAATTGTACGTCAATGAAGTAAACACAATCCCTGGCTTCACGTCTATCAGCATGTATCCCAAAATGTGGGGCAACATGGGTTTGCCCATCACCGAATTAGTAGACCGGTTGATCGCGCTTGCCCTGGAACGTGACCAGTCAAAGAAAGCCACGAAGTACACAAAATAATTCATGCTTGCCGCACTCCCACTCCTACTCGCGTTTTTTCAGGAAGAAAACCTTGCCCGTTCGGTGAAGACTTTCATTGACGTCTACGCCACCGTGGAGCGCGAAGCTGCAGACCCCATTGACCCAAAGAAGGCCTTCTATGAAGGTGTGCTTCCGGGTGCCATGCGCAGGCTGGACCCGCATTCCGTCTTCTTTGACCCCGATCAGTTTGAGCAGTTGAAGCAGATGCAGAAATCTACCAGCAAGGGTTTCGGCAGCGTGGTAAGTGTGCTGCCCGGACGGGTGATTGTTCTGCAAACCCAACCAGGCAGCCCTTCAGGACGCAGCGGCATTTCTGCTGGCGATGAGATTCTGGCCATCAACAATATTCGTCTG
>JANMWO010000494.1:0-1893 GCA_031394025.1 Acidobacteriota bacterium | reverse complement strand
GCCGGTTTGCCAGCCGGGCCGTTTCGCACAGACCGCTGGGTGATTTCAGGGAAGTAGAAAACTGGCACGACAACTGATGCATTCTGGAAACCGCATTTTTAAGAACATTTTCTAAGAATTCGTGATATAATATCGCCACTCCCGGAAGCCAATGAGAGGCACGGGATCTAGGAGAGGTAAGAATATGACGAGAAAGCTTTTGTTGACCGCTCTCGGCGCTGCCGTGCTGACCTCAGCCGCCATCGCCCAAACCACACCCCCCTTGCTCATCGTAGCGCGCGTCCAAGTAAAATCCGAGCGCGTCAATGAATACCTGGAGGTCCAAAAGAAATTCACCGAAGCCTATAAGAAAAGCGGTGCCGGTTTCCGTTATGTCCTACGGGGCTCTTCGGGAAACCCAAACGAGGTTGTAACCATTGCCCCTATGAACAGCTATGCCGACATGGACGGGGAATCCCCTGTGCTGAAAGGAATGACTGCCGCCGAATACGCAAGTTTGGTAGAAAGAAGGAACCAGTGCACCAACAGCGTTCGCACCACCGTCGAAAGAACGCTGCCCGATATTTCACTTCCTAACAACATGCCCATGCCAAAGATGGTCCGTGAAATTCGGACCCGCGTGCGTCCCGGTATGCAGAATCAGTACATGGCGCTTATTAAGAGTGACCTACTGCCTACATTGAAGAAGCTAGATGTCAAGGTATACCGAATGCGGCAAGTTCAGTGGGGCGGGTCCCGCGTGGAATTCACCTCCGCCTCGCCCATGGAAAAATGGTCGGAGTTAGATGGGCTTGCCAATCGATTGGAAACAGCCATGGGCAAAGATGCCTACGCCAAGTATTTCGAAAAATTGAACGCAATGGTCGTGTCTTCTGAATATACGATCTTCAGGGTCGTGGCAGATTCAAGTTATCGCAATCCGTAAATCGGATAATAGAAGAGAGCGGCGTCAGGTCGCTCTCTTCTCACCAGCGTTGCACAAGCGACAGCAAGGTTTCGCAGTAATGGCTGGGTGAGGAAGTAAGTAATCTTGGGCACATGTTCAGACGTGCTGATCAACAAGGATCGGGTTCCCATCAGGATCTACGACCAGGTCGCCTCAATCCACCCGCTTCGCCTCGCGGCCAACGGCGGGCGTATCCAGCCATGCGCGATCTTCTGGCGTCAACGGCACGTTGAGATCACACTGCGCCATCAGGTCGTCCAGACGATAGCGACCTTTGCGTGGCTTGCTTTGATCGTTCGGTGTTTCCGGCTCTGCCAGTTTGCCGAGCCAGTTTTGAAGAGTAAGCCCCTGCGCCGCTGCTTTTGCTGTTAGCGCCGCTGCATGGTCATCAGAAAGTTCAATCATCGCCATATCTCAGTTTCCTTTATGGTTCGCAGCCCGCTTCGGAAGGCTTACATTCAAACTAGCTCCAAACGGAGTTGCCGCCCCACAGCGACGGCGGCTCGTTGCAGGGTGTGCAATGTCACGCCTGTGTTTTTGGGATCAAGCAAGCGATCAAGAGCTCGCCTGCTGGTCTGCATTCGAGCAGCCATCGCGGACTTCGTAAGGCGGTCTTTTTCCATCGCAGCCACGATCTGGTCAGCCAGAATTTGCTTCAGGGCTTGTTCTTCGCAGATCTCCAAAATACCTTCCTCCGCCAGGAAAGCATCAAAGGACGACCCTAATTTTCCTTTCTTATTAGTCATTGATTACTCCACTTCTTTCATCCGTCTCAAAGCCAGTTGAATGTCCCGCAGAGGCGTTTTTTGTGTCGAGAATGCCAGGTTCAACGGACATCGTCGTAAATATCTTCCCTGTCTAGAGAGCCTATGGTTCCAAGATGCAAAATTGGCAATTCTGAAGTGAAGCCAATCTCACGCTTCACGACAGGCGTTAACGCTTCCGCC
>JANMWO010000488.1:0-10018 GCA_031394025.1 Acidobacteriota bacterium | reverse complement strand
CCCGCGCCTCCAAAAACTCTCCATCTGAATTATTTTTGACCCAACCATTCTGTCGCCAGCGGCTGAATCCAGGTTTGACCGCAAGCCCGAAGCATGTGCGAAGCTGACATAAGTGAAATGCAAATGGATCTGAGCCAGCTACTAACTGAACAAAGAAATTCCGCAAGCAGTGAGATCGACAGAGTCCCCACGGAACAGATGTTGCAGATCATCAATGCCGAAGATCAAAAGGTGGCTGTTGCCGTGGCTACGGCAATTCCACAATTGGCCGCAGCCGTGGATTTGGTGGCTGGGCGCGTACAGAAAGGTGGCAGGCTTTTTTATATTGGCGCTGGCACCAGTGGACGTTTGGGTGTTTTGGACGCGGCAGAGTGCTCCCCAACATTCAGCGTACCGGCGGAGATGGTTCAGGGGATCATTGCAGGCGGAGAAACAGCCCTTTCCAAGGCCACAGAAGCCACTGAGGACGATCCGGCGATGGGGCGGAATGATTTACTGGCCCGTGGGTTCGGGAAAGCGGATACCCTGGTGGGAATTGCGGCCAGCGGCAGGACTCCTTACGTGCTGGGTGCCATTGCCGAGGCTAAGGCCATGGGCGCGGCAACCATTGGCATTAGTTGTACACCGGGCGCTGAATTGTCGCAAAGGGCGGATATAGGGATTGAACTGTTGGTGGGGCCCGAGGTGCTGACTGGTTCAACACGGATGAAGGCCGGGACGGCGACCAAGTTGGCTTTGAACATGTTGACCACAGGCATGATGATCCGGTTAGGTTACACCTATGGAAACCTGATGGTGAATGTGCAGCCAAAGAACGAGAAATTGGTGGACAGAGCGCAACGGATTATTGCCGATGGGGCGCAGGTGGAACGAACGAAGGCGGCGGAATTGCTGGCGGCATCGGCGGGCAATGTAAAGACGGCGATTGTGATGGGCTGCTTGGGAATCAGCAGGGAAGCGGCTGAAGGGAAGTTGCGAGAAGCGGCTGGGTTTGTTGTGAAAGCTTTGGAGAAGTGAAGGGAATTCGATGGACAAGTTTTTGATAGATGGCGGGGTTCGGCTGGTGGGTGAAGTAAGCGCAAGCGGTGCTAAAAATGCGGCGTTGCCTGCGTTAGCGGCTTGTTTGCTGACTTCCGAGGAGGTGCTGTTGCACCGTGTTCCGCGCGTTCGGGACATCCGCACGATGCAAAGCCTTTTGGTCCACACCGGGGCCAGTTTAGTGGAAGAAGGCGAATCCACTGTGCGGGTGCACGCGGCAGATATTGTGGCTGCGGAAGCGCCCTATGAAGTTGTGAAAACCATGCGGGCCTCAAGCCTGGTGTTGGGCCCTTTGGTGGCTAGGGCAGGCAAGGCTCACGTGTCTATGCCTGGGGGGTGCGCCATTGGGGCTCGTCCAATTAACTTGCACATGAGTGGATTGGAGCAGCTTGGCGCGGTGATTACGCAATCGCACGGGTATGTGGAGGCATCGGCACCCAATGGGCTAAAGGGTACAAATGTCCTGTTTGACCGCATCACCGTCACTGGAACGGAAGATCTAATGATGGCTGCAGTTTTGGCAAAGGGCGAAACTATTTTAGACAATGCCGCGCGGGAACCGGAAGTGGTGGATCTGGCCAATTTGTTACTTAAGATGGGCGCACGGATCACTGGGGCAGGCACTTCCCAAATCAGAATCACGGGAGTTGACCGATTGCATGGGGCGGAGCATTCTATTATCCCGGATCGAATTGAGGCTGGGACTTTCCTGATTGCCGGGGCAATTACCGGAGGCGATGTAACGGTAACCCACTGTGAGCCGGAACATTTAGGCGCATTGATTGCGAAGTTGAGGCAATGTGGTTGTGAGATCACCGAACCAGCATTGGGGAAGGTTAGGGTGTGCGCGCCCGGCAAGCTGCGCAGTGTGGATATGAAGACTGAAGAACACCCAGGCTTTGCCACGGATCTGCAGGCCCAATTTATGGCGCTGATGACCCAGGCCGAAGGGATCAGCTTTGTGACGGAAACTATTTTCGAAAACCGTTTCATGCATGTGTTGGAATTGGTCCGGATGGGGGCGAATATCCGGGTAGAAGGCAGACAGGCAATCATAGCCGGTAAAGTTCACCTGAGCAGTGCGCAGGTGATCTGTTCGGATCTACGGGCGAGCGCGTCGTTGGTTCTGGCGGCGTTGGTGGCGGAAGGGACTACCATTGTGGATCGGGTTTACCACATGGATCGCGGTTATGAACAGATTGAGAAAAAGTTAGCTGGCCTGGGGGCATCCATTCGTCGGTCTAATTAGCTTAGGGCGTATAGTAGGCCAGTAACTATAACGTATCCCCAGCACAACCACTCCACTACATAGAGGACGCGAATAAATCCTTGAGCCATGAATTCGAAGCGTATGAACAGGGCAATCAATAATCCTACATAGATCACATACTGGTTCATGATATCTTCCGACCATCGAAGGTAGGCAATCATCAATCCCCAATAAACTAGCGGCCAATTACTTTCATTGGGGAGTTTCGAGCGGACCCCGGCCATCCAAATGGTGACTACCACCAGAGCCATGGTTAAAATGCCGAAATCAGTTAGCCGCAGATGCATATTTGGATCAGAACGCCCATGTTAGGCTAACATAACCCGTGTGAGCATTATAATCCTGAAAGGAATAAAATTTCTCGCCATAGCCGTAATATTGATAGCCAAAATTCATCCTTAATTTTTCCCTAATACGAATTGAGATGCGGGCCAGGGGAGAAGTGAAGGCTAAAGGGAAGGTTTGAGCAGCAACAAAGGCGACGCTTGAGGACGGATTTAAGAGAGAGCCAGGAGCAGATTCGGTGCTGCTGCTGCGACCGTCGCCGATGTCATTTACGCGATTGAATCCCAGGTACAGGTCTACCTTTTTGCGGATGTTAATGCGCGAGGCTAGATTTAGAGCGTGGATATTGCTGATAAAAGCGCTGCGATCTCCGGTAACCAGTTGTGAAGCACTGAAGTAGGCGATCCCCGATAAAGTATTCAAGTGAAGTTTGGAATATCCGCCGTCAAGGGTGAACCAGGTTACGGGACTCCAGGCGGCATCAAACGAAGCATTGCGTCCCCGAGAACTGAATGCAGTGATTGCCGTCGAGTTGAAATTGTAATTGGTCTTGTAACTAGTGGAAAGGGTTAATTTCCTGGTTTTCCATTGAGCACGACCACCAAGTCCATGGTAGTTTTTATCGCTGATCGGGTAAATGGGATGATCTGTTCTGCCAGTTTCGCCATCCACAGAAAACCGGAGTCCTTTGATGGGTTGGAACCGCAATCCAAACAGACCACTGTTGAGCCGATTGTTCTGTTCGTCAGGAATGAGCCCTTTAGCTGGGTCAATATCTTGATACTGAATCGACCGAATCCGTCGGGATGCATACTGGTAGCCTCCGTATGCGGAAACCCACTTTGTAAATCGATAGGAAATGTCGGTCTGGTTGCTCCACGTTTGAATTCCCAGAAATTGAAAACTGAGCAGAGCCAGATTGGCTGTACCATTGTTCAATTCCCTATAAGTGGAATCGCCACTCATGCGGATATTGTAAAAGCTTGAATGGTTAGTTATGGTGAGGTTATCGGTGGGCAAGAAGCTCAGCGTCAGGTTCCCGGTAGCGACTGGGCGAGTTCCAGTTCCCGAGAGAAGAATCTGTCGGTTCGCGGATGCCCCAAAGCGGTTCGTTCCGTCGGCTGATTCAGTGAGAGAAAAATCTCGTCGACCTTCAGAATAGGAGAACAGGCCATTGGCTTGGAACACTTTGGTCACGTTTCGGAGCAAGGACAGACGCCAGTAAGGAGTGCTGCCTTGGTAAGGCTGGGTGCGGCGAAAACTATTCAGAGTGATTCTGTCATTCGGATTGCTCCCAACGCTGGGCGCTCCCAGATTTTGATCCTGCGATTCAGAGTAATTCTCCCATCCACGGAGTAAATTGATGCGTAAGCCAAGTATGTCGGCTTGGCCGCCCAGGCGATATTCATTCCTTAGACGATGAACGTTCGCAAACAAGGTAAATTCGTCACCACGGGAATCGAAATACTGGGTGGTGGAAAGGCCTGGACCGTTTTGGACATTGCGCGAATACCCAAAAAACAAGCGGTATTTGGCTTGCGGAAATAGAGTGACATCGTGATCCTGCAACTGCCGGGTTGTATCGAGGAAATGGCGGCCCCCGGAAATGGTCAGAGCCGGATTGTAGTAGTCGCTGGAACGCCAAATGAAATCATAACGGTAAATTTTGTTCTTTTGCAGACGTAGGATAGAGGACTGATACGGATCTGTTCCGAGTCCTTGGACATTCAACACGAGTTCGTCGAAGTACTTTCCATGTCCGGTCTTGGAATTGGCGGTGAAACTGCCGCTGAGTAGTCGTAATCCATTGCGCAAGTTTACATTGCTGCGATACATTCCGCCGTTGCCATCGACGGTATAGAAACGGTAGCCAGTTTCGAAGGAATTGGTGAGGTTATAATCGCCGACGGATTCACCGCGCGCCGGTCCAGCTTGTTGGGGTGTGGGTCCAACCAAAGGCTGCCCTTGCAAAAACGATGTAATAAAAAGGAAGAGGATCGTGTTTCGCATCGATAATTTCCTAACGCAAAAATAGAGGGTCCGCATTGGATCCATGAATGCGAACATGGCAGGTTGTACAGTTCTGATAGCGAGGATCGGCCATATTGTGGGAACCGGATTGAGTGGGAATGCCTTGGGAGGAGCGCCCAAACCCGGGTGCCCCGTTATGGCATTCAAGACATAAAGTGAACACTACTGGTCGACGCAGTAGTTTGGCATTCATTGAGCCGTGAGGGGAGTGGCAGGTTTCACAACCATCGACGCGCACTGCGGCATGCTCAAATGCAAAGGGTCCACGCTTGTCGGCGTGGCATTTTATGCAGGATTGTTCATTCGCTTGTGTATGTTCCATCATGCGGGGGCGGACACTCATGTTCGTTGTTGGAGCTGGCGCGCCATGAGGGTTATGGCAATCAGAACACTGCATGGCCCCCTCATTCACCCGATGCTTAAAAGGCATGGAAAATTGTGCGCGGACGCTGGCGTGACAGCTTGTGCACAGCTCACTTTGTTTGGACGCGAGCAATGATTTGCTACTGACTGGTTTGTGAATGGAGTGACAACTATTGCAGGCAACATCGGCTTGGGTGTGGCTGCTGCGACGGATATTGTGACGACTGATGTCTTTGGAATGGCAGGCAAGGCAAGCGTCCAAGACTTGTTTTGCGGGCATCACGGAAAAGGCCAGAATTGTTGCCTTGCCTCCCTTGGCATCGACATGCTTTTGGGCAGGACCATGACATCCCTCACAGCCGCTCTTATCTGGGGGCACGTTACCAGCAGCGACGCTCTTGAAATGAGGGTTTTTGTAAAAATTCTGCCAAACAGCCGGGTGACAAGCGCGACACACATCGTTGCCTGCAAAGCCGTTTGATGATGGTTTTGTCTGTTCCTGGCCGCTGGCCAGCGCGACGAACAGGAGAGGTAGAATGAGCGAAAGTTTAGGGGGACCGAGGATCATAGCCAACCATTAATTGGAACACGAAACCGTGGATGTTAGTTGTTTCGAATCTACGGCTTCGTGTTAATTATTTGAGGCTTAAACATTAAAATACGTAACTGATTCCAGCCAATGGAGTGAAGTCATGGACCAAGCCACCGGGACTTCCGCCAGTGGTTGGTAGAATGATTTTCCCAGGGAAGGGGGTTAGAGTATCGCGGAACTCGATTCGGAAATTCAGGTTGTGACCGATACTCATTTTGACACCCGCACCGAACGTCATAAGGGGCTTGAGTTCACTGGTATTGGAGAGAACGGCAACGCGGCTGAGGGCCTGAACGGAATGTTCTGCTCCGGTTCCCTGATATCGCTTCACGCCACCACCAATCAACACGTAGGGCCGAACTTTTGAGCCAACGGGTGAGAAGTGAACATGAACATCATAGTGGACGGCATGACTTCTGCCGGCGAAGCTGACTTCCTGGCCAGATCCTTTCAGTTTGTAATCTCCGGTTTCGAAGTCATAACGAAATTCACCTCCGACAAGCCGGTACATATTGTGGCCAAGCCAAATGCTACCGATCAGTCCTTTGGGAAGAGAAGCATCGGCAGTCCCACCTGTTCCTGTGATCGTCTTTGGCAGAGAAAAGCTACCGCCGATGCCGCCGCCGAACTCGAATAAGGGTTCGTCGTGAGTCTGTGGTCGAGTTGTTTGGGCCGATGCAAGTTGCGGGGTGCCCAGTAGGAGCAGCCCGGTAAGTAGAGTTTTATAGATCAGTCGTAGAGTCCGCATATGATTTCTATCGTCGGTGTCGCCCTAGAACTTTAGTCCCAATTTAGTCGACCACCCTTACATTTGCTGTGGTGGAATTTCCGGCTTGGGTTACAACTAGAGGGATAGAGAGTCCTGAGGGAACTCGCCGATTTATCGAGACATTGATTTGGTAGACTCCGATTTCACCTGGTGTTAAACCTGCAAAGGAGACGGGTAGGGCAATTCCGCCCAGAGTGACTACCGGTGCTATCAGGACAGAAGGAAGCGGATCCGCTGGGGATGGAACACCAGCTTCGACGGCGGGAGACGTGTTCCCCATCCCTGCCAAATAGATAGTAATCGTGTCGTCTTTGTGAACTGGGTTCGACAAAGTAACCAATTCGTTATTTCTTGACCTGACGATTGCTGGAATAGAAGTATCTGTTCCTGCTGTGCCGTTTCTGAAAATCCGAGGAGCTGCTGGCAGCATGGTCAGGTTGAAATTATCGCTGACGCCGCCCGGGGTATGGAGAACCAGTGTTACGTTCCCGTCCACCTGGTAGGGGAGTTGAGCGTTGATCTGTGTAGGCGAAACAAACAACACGGGTAGTGGCAGTCCGTTGACCGTAAGGCAGCTTTCACCGAGTGCGGTGGGAAGCGGCGTTTGATTCGTAGACATGCTGACGGGGCTGAGATCTGTTCCGATGATGCTTACCAGGCTACCTGGAGCGACGCTGGAACTTTGATCGGCAGCATTTGAAATTTGAGTCAATCGTGGGGCTGCGGTGGCAGCATCGAAATTCCAGGGAAGGACGGTGAATCCTCCGGTGGTCAGCACCACGACAGCATTTCGGCTGTATAAGGGCGCTAAGGTGCGGGTGAAGGGAAGCTTATTGCTGAGGACGGTTGTGTCGGCAAGGATCGGCGCTTCAATGATGCGGGTGGCTGGAGATTCGCCCGTTAGAGGGTCGACTCTCTGAATCATTCCGGGGCTGGATGAATCCGGCGCGCCGACGCGCAATCCACTTTGGTCCACAAAGACGAATCCAGAGCTGACTCCCCCGACGGTATCCATTGTACGAATCCTTCCAAGCGAGGAATTCAGCAACAGATTTCCTACGACGAACTGGTCGAAGTTAGAAGCGGCGATGGCTCCAGTGATGGAATTCCCGAGCTTTCTCGAAATAGTAAAAGTGTCTGCCGTTGAGTTATACAGCATCAGCGTTCCATCTTGTTGAGCGAGGAGAATGGATGAGCCATTTGCCGACGCCATCAAAGTTGTCGAAACACTAATGTCGTTTTTATAAACGCCCAAAGTTGTGGGTGTAGATACCTGCCGCGATGGCACGTCAATCTTATCTACAAGAGCAACAGGATTCCCCAATTCATTGCGAACAGACACCAGGCATGTGTTGCTGGCGCAGGCGATGGAGCGCGGCGCATGGCTGCCGGGCATGAAGATTGGAGAAGATTCCTGGAGCGTCTCCAGGTCATAAACCCGGATCACCCTGCTTGAGTCGTTAGCGATTAGCAAGTAACGACGATCAAAAGTAATTGCCATCTGAAGCGGATTGGTGGCAGTTTTAAGAGTAGCGATCTGACTGTATGAAGTACCGTCGAAGACCAGGACTTGGTTCTTATCTTGTCGAAGAACGAAAAAGCGATCTCTTGTGGGATCTGCCAGAACATCGACAAGCGTGCCGGGCACATTTACGCTGGTACCACGTTGATCGGGCTCTTTAGCATTTACTAAGATTCGAACATCGGGTGGGAGATTCACTGCTGAATTAGAAGCTATTTTCAAGGTGACTGCGGAGGTTCCTTTCCTGTTGCGAAAAGCTTCCTGATCAACGCGCACATTAATTGTCGCTGGAGTGACTCCTGAGTTTGGCGAAAGACTAACTCCTCCGTTGTCGCTAGCAATGGTGAAGGGAACTCTGTTGCCGCCGGGGTCAAGAATTGTAATTTGTTGGGATGCCGAGCGTCTATCGCAGAAACTGCCCTTGAACGCCACATCTTCAACATTTGCTCGGATGCGGGCGACTTGCGCGAGCGAACCAACAGGAATCACTGTGACTCCACTATCGGAAATTGAATACATCAAGTTCGAGTCGGAGCTAAGTATACTTTTCCCTGTGAGATTTTCTGGTAGCTGCAGTTTTTCCAGAATCGTGAGGTTATCTGCGTCCTGAACATATAAGACCGGGGCGGGAGCGGCGGTAGTAGCAGTTGTGACGCCAGTTGTCGGTGTTGCATTTGTGAACTGAGAATAGATTAATCCTCTGCTGGAATCAATTGCATGCGTACCAACATTGAGAATCCCACTCGGACTAGGGAACGATGCAATTACGTTTAAGTTCGCGGCGTAATAGCTCCACCCGACAATATAGTTGGATCCATCACGGCTGACGCTTAAACTACGAGGTCCTAAGGCAGGCGAATGAATCCATCCTTGCGTTTGAAGAGACTTCGTATTCACGTTATAACGAAAATGTAATGTGTTCGTATCAGTACCACCGGCGACGACACCGTAGATGATGCTTAAATCACCAGAAGAGCCCATCGAACTGGCGACGATGTTGGATGGGGTATCCCCCGCACTTGCTGGAAGCGGCTTCGCTATTAATGCGGCAGTCGATAGAGTTTCGGTTGCGCCGGTTGTGGGGTCGAGCAGCAAGAAAGCGGTGCTCGTTACCACCAGCGCCCTCCCATCAATGCCGAACTGAACTCCAAGCGGTGCACCGGGCATCGCAAATGTTCGCCGACCATTGGTGTTGAGGTCAATGATTGTGATTGCGTTGTTAGAGGTAACGGGTGCCACGAATGGGGCAAAATGCGCAACCACTAAGAATCGGCCATCTGGGGAAATCGACAAAGAGCTTGGTTCTGCAGCAACGTTCAAGGAAGTGCGCAGAGAATAATCGCTAAGCGATATGACGTCAATCCTATTGGCGGTATAGTTTGCGACGTACAGCACACGGCGTGCTTCGTCCAGAGCAAGGTCCGCTGCATTCCCGCCAATTGGAATTACTTTGCCGAGTGTTGCAGCCCAGCTTGAAGCCGTCGTCAACAACATCACGCAAATAGCAGTTACACGATACACACTCAGAAACCGGCTTTGGGCACTCATTGTCCTAACTCCCTTTTATAGAAACCATCGGAAGATCTTGCTTCCGGCAATAGACTGAAAGCGGGGAATCCTTTGATAAGGATTCTCATTTTTGCGAAAACTAATTGTATTCCCGGTTTCTCGAGGCTTTGACCCGGAGAAACCGGTGTAAAACTGTCAAAATATCTTACTCCTCAGTGTTGCGGCGGCGTACGATAATTAGCCCTAAAAAAGCTGCCGCCATCACTGAACACACGATGCGAATCAATCCTGAATCCATTGTCTTGTCCTCTCCTTTTATCTAATAAAAACTACATGCTGTTCATCATGGGAAGTAGTTCCCGCGTGATCTTGATAACCATCGGCCCAACCGTCACTACGAACAATGAAGGCAAAATACAAAAGAAGATCGGGAAAACCAACTGGACACCGAGTTTCGCCGCTTTCTCTTCGCAGATTTGGCGTGCCTGCACTCTCATGTAGTCAGCATGAGCGCGCAAGGATTGGGCAATTCCAGTACCAAATCGGTCGGCTTGCACAAGTACAGCCACAAGCTTCTTTAAATCTTCAGCGTTGGTGCGTTCTCCGAGATTGCGGAGTGCTTCGGCGCGCCTTTTTCCA
>JANMWO010000466.1:0-2679 GCA_031394025.1 Acidobacteriota bacterium | reverse complement strand
TGAACATCTCGTCTGTCCACTCGGGGTTCTCGTCATCAATCAGTTCAGGATTAGGTTTCTTCTTCATACCGTTTTACCTCACGTTTGTTCGCTTTGCGAAAGCTGATCACTCGAATGCCTTTGGTGGTTTCAGAAAAGACCGGCGCATGTACCCGGCCCGCCAACAAGCCCAGCACGGATACGCGCACTTCGGGGTACACCTTGCGGGCATCCATCCAGATGACCGCCGTATCGAAATCAAATTCGCCCGCTAACTCAAAGCTCAAGCCCCGCGCTGCGATGTCGCGCAGATTCTTGGCGGAGTCAAAGTCGACTTACATGGTATTTATTGTACCCCCAATAATTCAGAATGCAAGAGGCATTTGACCACCGGCTCCGCCAACGTCCCGGTTTGGATGGGGTTTAACGTTTGACTCAAGCGGCGTGCCGTAGGCCCGTCCGCTTGAAGGAAGGGTTAGACCTCGCTGCCCCTCCTCGCCTGCCCATCAGGGGTACATCTGCGACAGGTTGTCGTACTTCAGGCGCAGAGTGGTGAACTCTCGGGCAGAAGCAACGGAAATGTCTGGTTCGCCAAATCGCTTGCGGATCAATCGCTCGAGTTCTGATTCGAGCAGGTTCAGCTTGCCAGTATCCGCAGGCTCCTCGTAAACGATCATGAGATCCACATCTTGGTAGTGCTTTCGACGCATGAATGAGCCAAAGGCGAATACTCGGGTTCTTGGCGGAGGAGTCGCCTCTTGACTTAATCGCTTGAGGCCACTTGTCCGTTGTTCGCGATCGGCTCTGAGCAAGAAGTTTAAGTACTGATCACCACTCTGATGGATGGCGCCCATGAACTCACCAAGCATAAATAGGCCTATGCCGCGCTCAATACACTGCGCTTTTGCCGAATCGGAGTACTGGCCAGCAGGACTAGAGCAGATGATCGCGTTAACCGCTGGATCAACCTCAAGAACGCGTTCGAGCGTGTAGTCGGTGAAGTAATAGGTATTGGTTACGAAGACCTTAAGTGTTCGTCCGTCACGAAGCTCAACGAGCATGGTGCCGCGATTGAGCTCTTGAAGACTTGCTATCGCGCTGTGGTCTGATAGGAATCGTTCTACGAATGTCTTGACTGTGTTGTATCGGAACTCCAACTCCTCTTGGGCGACAACTTCAGGAGGCGGTGACGCGATACCAAGCCGTGTCTTGACGAAGTGATCAAAGCCCCGTGGGAACAGCTTGTAGTCGTTGATCTTTTGATCAGTCAAGCAGTTGTCTTGGAACGAGTCGGCGTGGATCTTGTACTCAAGCATCCTGGGGTAGATGTCCCACTGATATGGGAAATTCCGTTTGTTGCCTTTTATGAGTGCAATGATTTTCTGATTGTTTGGAAGGATCGTATCCAAGCAGCGCTTCTTCCAAACCCTTAGTCCGTCGCCGCCGAGGCCGCCAAGTACGTTTGCCGAATACGGGCCGCACTCTCGGAACAATGCTGCGTTTTCTTCCAGAAGATCGTTAACTTCTGTTAGCAGCTCGCGCTCGTCTTTGATGTTCGGGATGGAGAAGAGCGACTGGATCTTTCTCGTGTGGGTCGCCTTCCAAGATTTCATCTCTTCGACGGTGAACCGACTTTCCAATTCGTCCACCACCTTGTGACACTCTAGGCAGAGCATGATGAGGTTGGCTACCCCATCCCTCTCGATTTTCTCTGCAAGTTCGTGATCGCTTCGCGGTCCAGAGCTCCCGTGTCCGATGATGTGGGCAACGTTCGCAATGCTGACCAACTCGTCTTCAACTTCCCGGAAGAGTGGCTTATTGCAGGATGGGTTCTGACAGAAACCGCCGCACTGCCCCCACAGCTGCCGGGCAGTATTGAGCGGAATTGACTTTCGGGTGGTTGTCATCTTGCTGCAACAGCACAGTTTGGATGGTGCGGTCTAACGTCCGAGGCCACCGGCAAGCAACACGCGCCGCGAAGCGGCAACGTGATGTTGCTTGGCCGTGTGGGCCGACCAGTTAAGTCGCATTTGTACCTTTCGCTTTCCTCTTTTCGAGGGCGCGACGTCCAAGCCAGCCAACTGCTGTTGCTGCCGCGCACAGCGGCACAGCGAAGATAGTAGGTACAAATGCCCAGCCGATTGCGAAGGCAGATTGAGTTGGCTCGGGGGACGCGCCTCCCATCATGAGTACAAAGGCCAGATACGCTACCAGCACACTCCCGATGAAGACCAGCAGTGGCTTATTTGAGGCTGCGGCAGCAATGAAAGTTGCCACGAAGATCGCGGCTAGTACGGCGACAACGGATGTGCTCATGGTGTCTTGCTTGCGACGTAACGTCGAAGTCAAGCCGCAACGCGTTTGGGCGTTGTCGGGCTTGGACGACCAGTTAAATTTCTCGCTGGCCGAGGCCTGCGAACCAGCCGAACCTCCAGCTTGCACCCCAAAGCATCCGCGTACTTGGTGAGCGTTGCCAGCGATGGTGAATGCTTGCCTCTACCCGACTCCATGCGCGCTACAGCAGACTGCGTGGTGCCGATCTTTTCTGCCACCTGCGCCTGGGTTAGACCTTGCGCGGCCCGCGCCTTCAGGAACTCGTCCAAAAAGGAAAACTCATCGACCAATTTTTCGTATTCCGCCTTTACCTCAGCGTTAGCCAGTGCCTTGGTGCGAAGTTGTTTATGTGTCAACATTTTTCCA
>JANMWO010000457.1:0-12571 GCA_031394025.1 Acidobacteriota bacterium | reverse complement strand
CGGCGGCCATCGGGGGTCCACTGCATTTGGTCTTCGCGGACGCGGCGATTTTCCCAATCGAAGACCGGCTTACCTTTCGATGAGACGACCAGTTCATCCAGAGCTTCCAGGTTGGCTAGTTCCGACTTCTTCTGAGTGGCGGCGTCATAAAGCATTAACCCTTTGCCTTCTGTGTAAGCGAAACTTTTGCTATCGGGGGTCCAGGTGATGGCGCTACTGCCCGAGCCACGTGTGCGCCCTCCGGAAAGGGCATCGAGCGTGACTGGTTTTTGTGACCACGCGCAGGGGATAGCCCAGGGAATGGCGAAAAGGAGTAAGGTCAGGAATCGGCTGTGCATGACTATTTTTGATGATAGCGCGCGGGCAGCTTGATGGTGTTGTGTTATTGGCCGCCCGGTGGGCGCAAGCTTTGAGACTTGTAGGGGTAAAGGCGATCCCATTCTGGCCAATCCATTTTGAGTCCCAAGCCAGGCGTCTCAGTTAGTGTGACGTGGCTCTGCTTGACTAAGGGGAACGTGTTTTTGGTAACGGCGGCGAATGTGGATTCCATACCTGCATCCCATTCCTGCATGAGGAAGTTTCTTACGGCTGACATGGAGTGCAAAGAGGCGATGTGGGCTATGGGCCCGTAATACATATGCGGTGAGATTTCGGCGCCGTAGAGTTCGGCCAGGGCGGCAACTTTGCGGATCTCAGTTATGCCGCCGCAGTGGATAACGTCGGGCTGGATGATTTGCGCACCTTTGGCATCAAGAAGCTGTTTGAATTCGTAGCGCGAGATGAGCCCTTCGCCGCCAGCCAGTGGCACGGGACTTTTCGACGCGATTTCTCCAAGAGCCTGCGGAGTTTCGCGCCAAGTTGGTTCTTCAATAAACATGGGACGGAAAGGGGCGACGGCCTTGGCGAATTCTATGGCAGAACGAACACTGAAGGTTTCCCACATTTCCAGGCCAATGTCCAGGTTGGGTCCACCACCACGTCGGACGGCTTCCACTTCGGCGACTAATCGGTGCAAGCGTTCCGATTCCGATCCGCCTTTGGGTAAGACCCACTTGAGGCAGGTCCAGCCATCTTTTACCGTTTTGGCGGCTAAGGCTGCGAGTTTTTCTGGCGTTCGTGGATCCATGCCATGGCTCCAGTGGCTGTAGTAAACGCGCATGGGCTTGGCTTCAGCGGACCCAAGGAGCCGCCAAAGCGGTTCGCCAAGGCGTTGGGCTTCGATATCCCACAAAGCGATGTCAACGGCGGCCAGAGCTGTCATCAGGATAGGGCCGTTGCGATAGCGGGAGAGTTGATAGTAAGCACGGTTCCAATGGTCTTCAATGCCACCGGCAGGCTTGCCGATGAGGAACGGGGCGAACCATTGAATGGCCTGTTCGACAATTTCCACACGTCCGGAAACGGAGCCTTCACCGAGGCCAGTGATGCCGCCATCGGTTTCAATTTCCAGAAAAAGATAATCGCGATTGCCGATGGTGTGCTTGCGGGTGATGAACTTTTTGATGTTCAGGCGAGAAGCAGCGTCGGCAAGTGCCGGGATGGCGGCAAGAAACAGACGGCGGGAAAGTTGGGCGGGTGAAGGCACTTTTTATTTTGTGGCAGAAACCAAGTTGGTGTATAGCTTAACCCATTGTTGGGCCACTTGCGGACCTTGATAGCGGGTGCATTCCATGAATCCTTGCGTGGTTAGGGCGGTGGCAAGGCCTGGTTCTTCTATTAGCCTGAGAGCGGCGGTGGCCATGGCTTGATGATCGTTGATGGGAACCAGCAGTCCGGTTTTTTCATTTTCGACAATGAATGGAACGCCACCGGCAGCGGTGGAAACGAAGGGGAGTCCGCAGGCGAAGCATTCCAGAATGGAACCGGGCATGTTGTCGATGTTGGGGCTCATCAGATAAATTTCGGCAGCTTCGTAGAGTTGGCGCATGCGGGTTTGATCGACAAAGCCCAGGAACTGAACGTTGCCTAAGTTTAGCTCCTGGACCATGGCTTCAAGCTGCTGTCGAAGTGGGCCGTCGTGGGCCAGGGTTAGGGATGCTTCGGGGTATTTCTGCTGCACGATGGCGAAAGCTTTCACAGTGCAGGGGATGTTGTAAAGAGGCTCCATTCCACGATTGTGGAAGAATTTTGGACTGGGAGTGGGACGGGAACGAAAGTTAAATTGCGTGGTGTCCACGATGTTGGAAATGTAGGTGGCTGGCAATCCGAATTTGGCAAACACTTTGACGAGAAAGCCGCTGGGTGGGACAATGCGGTCTACCAGACTCATGATGCGGATGGCGATGGGCCACTTGTTGAGATGATCTTCAGCTTGCCCATCGCGATAGTTGAGAATGGTCTTTTTCCCGAAGAGCTTACTGAATAGAATGGCTGGAGCAGGGGCCAATATAAATGACCAATAGCCAGCACTGAACAGATGGATCACGTCATAACGCCAAATGCGGGTTAGCAATGCAATGAGGTAGGTGGCTTCCGTGACGATGGTGCGGACGTATTTGATCTGCTGGAGAAAATGCAAAGGACCGGGCAGAGCGGGATTGATGGCTTGGAAGGCTACTTCCACTTGTGGGAACGCCTGTAGTTCCTGCATGAGGCGAGCGGCCTGGACGGCTTGGCCACCGGTGATACGCAGGGAGGGGGCAACGATTAAAATTCGAAGCTTATTCGTCATGCCCGGCTGAGTTGTTGGGGTTGAGGAACAACGGGTCGCGACTGTTCATGGCGCAACCAGGTTTCAAGCACATAGAGGTACCACAGTTGATTGGGGACTTCGCCTTGGGCTGCGGTTAGCTTCCAAAGGTCGAGAACTTTGCTGGATTGAATGTAGCCTTCGCGAGCTAAGTGGGAATTTTCCATGGCCTGCTTAAAGTGGGGACCCCAGCGTCCAGCTAGCCAGCGGGTGGCTGGAATACCGAACCCTCTCTTTGCACCTTTGGCGACTCTTTCGCCGATGTTTCGGCGGGCAATTTCACGCAGAATAGCTTTTAGTGATCCGTTATGAAGGCGAAGACCACAGGGCAGGGAACCAGCATATTCCCACAGTTTGTGATCGAGAAAAGGGGAGCGTGCTTCCACGGCGTAGCGCATTGCGCCGCCGTCCACTTTGGTCATATATTCGCCGGTGAAGCGGGTTTTACGATCATATTCCAGGAACTCGACGAGAAGATTTTTGGCGGAGCTTTGCGACCAGGGAATTTGACGCTGGCTCACGGAAAGATCTTTGAGTCGTGCACCAAGCAGATTATTTTGCCAGTAGACGGGCAAGCCATCGTGGACATTGGCCACAGCGCCGACGCCGCCGGTGGCGTAATCCATAAAATGTTTGGCACGTTTGAGCAGGCCGGAATTGGGAAATGCGCCGCGAATGTTTTGCCAGGAAGAAAGCGTGAAATTGGGCAACTTGGCCGCCAATTGCTGGGCCATCCAAAGATTTTTATGTTCCGGGTAACCGAGGAAAATATCGTCGCCACCATCGCCAGTGAGTAACACGGTGGCTTCCTGTTTGACGGCTTTGGAAACGCGCAGCATGCCTAAGGCTGAAGCACAGGCGAAGGGTTCCCCATAGGCGGAAACAAGTTCATCGACGCTGGGTGAATCGTCGGGGGCCACAGTAATCACCTGATGGGGAATGCCTAGCGCGCGGGCCGTGGCGGCGGCATCTGCAGATTCGTCTAGCGGACTGTTGGGTGTGCCGATGGTGAAGGCACCGATATTGCCACCAAGTTTGGCGATGGCCCAACACACCAGACTGGAATCTATGCCGGCACTGAGCAGAGCTCCCACTTTAACGTCGGCTACCAGACGAAGTTTGACGGCATCCAGAAAGAGAAGTTCGGTTTGATCGACGGCTTCTTCAAATCGAATTTTGGATTCCGTTTGAACGCTGGGGAGCTGCCAATAGGAGCTTGATTTAACAGTTCCATTACTCCATTCGATGAGACCACCGGCGGGGACTTTATGAACCCCTTTGTAGATGGAACGGTCATCGGTAACGTATCCGAATTCAAGGAATTCTGTGATGCCATTTTCGTCGATGGTTGGCGCAAATCCGGCATCGCGCAAGGCTCTGGCGGTGGAGGCGAAGGCCAGCTTTCCATCGTTGACGGTGTAGAGTAGCGGCTTGACGCCGAGACGGTCACGAAAGAGGAATGTTTTGCGATTGGGGGCGTCCCAAATGCCGATGGCGAACATGCCGCGCAGTTTTGGGATCATTTTATGGATTCCCCAATGACGATAGCCATGAACCAGAATTTCAGTGTCGGTACGGCTGCGGAATTGGTAACCTGCTGCCTCTAACTCAAGGCGTAGTTCGTGGAAGTTATAGATGGCCCCGTTGAACACCACGCCGATTTGGCGGTCTGGGGAGAGCATCGGTTGTTTGCCGAGATCGCTGAGGTCGAAGATGGAAAGGCGGCGATGACCGAAAGTGGCTCCGGGCCAGGATTCCAGACCTTCGGCGTCGGGTCCGCGCAAGGCCATGGATTGCGTCATGCAGCGGACGACCTGTTCCCCGTAGTGAGTTTCAAATTCGCCGACGAATCCGGCTATTCCACACATGAAATCGTCCTCTCTTCCTAGTTTATAGTAACGGGTTGATGCGTCTGCTTAAACCAACTTGGCTTTCAGCGAAATGGGCAGAAAGCGTCGCAGCAGTGCTTTTTCATCGTCGTCAGGGAACCCGACTAGGAACAACATGAAAATATAGACAATGGCGAAAGTGATTGAGGTGCAAGCGAGAAGGATAAACAGTGTCCTCCAAGTTTCAACCGGTTGCCATGCCATCATTTGATGCTTAACAGCCAGGGAAGCAGCGCCACCCACGATTGCCGATAAAGCGGTACGTCCAATATCGTAAAACTGCGGAAAATCGGCACGAGTAACGTTGAGAATGCGGCTGAAGGTCCAGGCGGCGAAGAGTCGGTCAATGGTTCCGGCGGCGGCTACGACAGCAATGGCTCCATAAGGTCCGAATTTGGGGGTGGCCCACCACAGCATGAGAGCCGATGCGGGAAGCAGAAAGCACTGAAATTTAATGAAATACATTCGACGTTCAGGAAAGGTGCGCATCAGCGGGTCGGCTGGAAAGATGGTGGTGAGGATTAAAAGCAGATTGACGGAAAAAATAAGGGCGCTGGGGCGGAACTTGTTGGTGAGCAGAAAGACCATAAAGGGCTCTGCAACGGTACTGAAGTAGAAATATATGGCAAATGCTGGAACGGAAAGTTTTCGCATGACTCTGGCCACCAAATTGAGCATTTCCTGGGTGGTTCCACTTTTGCGGAGTTCACTTAAACGGGGAAGAACTACGGCAGTTGAGGATTCGGCGATCATACCCATGAGCGGCAACTGGAAGCAACCATTTTGATAGATGGCAAGGGCGGCGGCGCCAAAGAAATTGGAAACAAAATAATTGTGCATGTCCAATTGCAGAATCCAAAGCAAACCGGCAAGTCCAATGGGAGCAGCGTAGGCGATTTGCCGTCGCAGCAACTGGCCGTCGAAGTTTTTCCAAAACCCTGGAAAGCGAGAGATGAGATACCAGAACATCAGCGTGACGATGATGGCGCCTTGGATCAAAAAAGAGATCAGGATGGAAAGGGGGGTGCCCCAAAGGGTGACGGCTAAGAAGATGGAAAGAGTTCTGGTGGCCTGGATAAGGATGAGGAGAAATGCGGTGAGTTGCACTTCCTGATTGGCCATGAGTAACGTTTCAAACCCCTGGCAAAGAACGGTCAGGGGGATGGCCAAGGCAACGTACACGGCATATTTGCTGAGACTGGGATCGCCCAGGAGTTTCGTGTAAATCTGTGGGAATGCCAATACAAGAAGTGCTCCGACAAGACCCACTAGAGAAAGTACGATAACAATGTTGAAGATGATTTCGTTTCGTTTCTCCTTTTCACTGGGTAAAAAATAGTAAGCACATGTTGCAAAACCAAGAGGCAGAATATTGGAAGCGGAAAGGATTGCCGCAAAAAGTTGCTTATACACGCCCTGCGTAACCAGATCCAGCCTCCTTGCCACCACCAGTGACGTGACGATGGCGAGTAGGAAGGCAATCAGCTTTCCTGCGAAAAGCCAGGAAGCTTTATTTGTAAGGCTGCGCTGTTGACTCATAGCTTAGGTGGCTAATTTAAACCGGTTGTCCGGTTCCGCTGCGGACAAGGTCAATTACAGGTTTCCCGGAGGCACGAATTGCTTCGGCCAAAGCAGTGGAAGGCTTTTGGGCGATCACGATATGGTCTGCCCAACCTAACATGTCCTCCAGCCCACCCACCATAAGTTTGCCGATGTGCGGAACGGCGTTCAGAATAAAATTCTTGTTGCTTCCGTAGATTGCGTCAATTTGAATATGCGGGTCGAAAACTTTCATGTCACGGCCTTTGCCGATCAGGTATTCGAGCATGGTGACAACGGGGCTCTCCCGCAAATCGTCGGTATTTTCTTTGAAAGCTAAGCCGAAGATTCCTAGCTTTATGTTGCCCAGGTCGGCCACTGCCTCAATGGCACGGTTTAGATGTTCGTCATTGCTGGCCAGCACATTACACAACATGGGCAGCTTGATATCCAAACGAGAAGCGCGATAGTTCAGGGCTCGCAGATCTTTAGGAAGACACGAACCACCAAAGGCGAAGCCCGGCTTCAGGTAGGCCTTCGAGATATTCAGGTGATCATCCTGGCAAAGCGTATCCATCACTTCTTCAGCCGAGATATTCATCCGAGATGCCAGCGCGCCGATTTCATTTGCGAAGGAAATTTTAACCGCATGGAAGGCATTGCAGGCGTATTTGATCATTTCTGCTGTTCGCAAACTGACTAGGCAAGGGGGCACGTTGAGAGGGCTATAGATGCCAGCGACTCTTTCCACTGCGACTGGATCACTTCCACCGACAACGATGATGGAGGGTTCGCGGAAATCCTTAACGGCAGTTCCTTCTCTTAAAAATTCAGGATTGGAGACAACTCGAACCAGATCGTTACCAGCAAACACAGATTCTACAATGTCTTCACAAGTCCCTGGAAATACGGTGCTGCGAACGGCGACGTCCAATTTTTTCTGGCGTCCGGCGAGTTGATCGTTGATGTTGGTGACAACGCGGCGCAGTTGGTCAAGTCCTAAGTTGCCAGTTTTCTCCGAAGGCGTGCCGACGCACAATAGCGCGATATCGGCGGCAGCAATGGCATCGGCGGTGGAGGTGGTTGCTGTTAATAATCCCCGCTCTACGCTGGACTTAACCAGAGCTTCCAAACCGGGTTCGTAGAAGGGTGCCTCGCCTTTGACCACGTTTGCGACCTTACCTGGGTCGGTATCCACTCCGATTACTTTGTGACCCAGATTGGCCAGGCAAGCCGCTGTGACACAACCCACATATCCAAGTCCGAACACGGCAATGGTGGTGGGGTTATTTGTTATAGAAGACATAGTTTGTTATCCTTCGCCATGCATCCATTTTAAAAGCTTCGCGACGAATTACTGGACTCGTCGGTGAAAGCAATGTTGGGATGGCTGTTCGGGCTATTTTGAAATGAAAATACTTTGGGTTTGCGGTACTTTTTTGCATCCTACCAACAAAGGTGGGCAGATTCGTACTTTGGAAATGTTGAAACGATTGCATCAGCGGCATGAAATCCACTATGTTGCTTTTGCGCAGGCAGGAGAAACGGAAGGGTTTGCCAGGGCGGGCGAGTATTGCACCCGTGCCTATGCCATTCCTCACAAGGTTCCACCAAGGACTTCGCCGGCATTTTTCGGACAATTGGCGGTCAATCTTGTTTCTGGACTTCCACTTTCTGTCAGCCGGTATGTGAGCCAGCCGATGAAAGACGCCATTGATTCTTTGCGGAAAAAGGAAACATTTGACAGCGTGGTTTGCGACTTCCTTTTCCCGGCTCCCAACTTTGCTGATTTGAGCGATGTGGTGTTGTTCGAGCACAACGTGGAATCGATGATTTGGCAGCGTCATGTGGAGAGCAGTGGCGACCCGTTGCGACGCGCTTATTTCGGCATGCAACACAGAAGAATGCTGGAATGCGAGCAGAAAGCTTGTCGTGAGGCGGCCCATGTGATTGCCGTTTCGCCCATTGACGCGCGCAAGATTGAGCAAATGTTCGGCATTGCCAAGGTTTCTGATATCAAAACCGGCGTTGACCTGGACTACTTTGAGCCCCCACCTACAGCACAAGCTAGTGTGGCTGATTTGGTGTTTGTTGGATCTATGGATTGGATGCCCAACATTGACGGCGTCCGATATTTTGTTGCCGAGATATTGCCCTTGATTCAAGCCAAAATTCCCGGAGTGAAGCTGGCTATTGTGGGGCGCACGCCTTCCGCTGAGATTCAAAAACTGGCGGAGAAGGGAAACATTGTGGTCACAGGCACTGTTCCGGACATCCGGCCATACTTGTGGGGTTCGGCGGTTTCCATTGTGCCACTGCGGATAGGAAGTGGCACCCGTTTGAAGATTTACGAATCGATGGCCGCGAAGACCGCCGTAGTATCCACAACCATCGGAGCGGAAGGGTTGATTTACGACGAGGGAATGAACATTGCGATTGCTGATTCGCCTGAGCACTTCGCGCGAAAGTGTGTTGAGTTGATCGAAAATAGGGAACTGCGCACAAACATGGCTCAAGCGGCTTTCGACATGGTTGCCCAACGGTTCAGTTGGCCGCAAGTGGCCACTGAGTTTGAAGAGATCTTGCGGAGCTACCCGGCGCGAAAGCATTGAGTTATTCCCAAGCCATCTGTTTGCGGCTAGTCATGGCGTGGTAGAAACCGAAGAAGACCGCAACGTTGATCATGGTGAAGTAAAAGGGCAGCATTAAAAGTCGCGGTTGCAGCTTGACGAAATTACCAATAGCCGCCAGCAGATAAAAAATAACCTGACCGAGGAACAAAGCCTGATAAAAAATGGAGTCAAGCAGGAACAGATTGGTGACCAATGCTCCGACCATGGCAAAGGGGACCAGCAGGCGGACCACTTTGTGCGATAGGAAGAAGAACAAGGGGAGCGGCCGAAAGGGACGAATCACGCCCTTGATCTCTCGTATCTGTTGAATGTTGCCGGCCATGATTCGTACTCGTCGACCGAAGCCAGTCATTTCCTTGGCTTCTTCATAGACAATGGCCTGAGGGTCATAAACTGCCCGAAATTGTTTGGCAAGAACGGAGACAGGAATAATATAGTCATCGTTGATGGTGCCGGGCGGAGGGAAAGGATACAGGTGCTTTCGAATGGCATGAAGATGGCCATGTCCTCCCAAAGTTGACGCCAGTTCCGATTCCTGAACCTTGAGAAACGTCTCGTATTTCCAATAAAAATCTTCGGACTTACCCACGTCTACTTCATCGGCTTTGATCACTGTATACTTTCCGCTGGCGGCACCCACCTGGGGGTCTGCAAAATTCATGAGCAACGTTTTTACAGAATCTTTGTAGAGCATGGCGGCGGCGTCTGAAAACACCACAATTTCATTGGAACAGTGGCCAACGGCGTCGTTGAGGGTGAGGATTTTCCCGCGATTTTTCTTGAAGTCAAGAATCCTGACACGAGTACCCTCGGCTGCTTTCTTGGCCAGTTCCGTGGTTCGATCCTTGGGTCCATCGCAAGCTACCAAAATCTCCAGCTTGTCGGCAGGGTAGTTGAGGTCAAGTGAATTTCGGATTTTCTGTTCGATAATGTGCTCTTCGTTATAAGCCGGAATGAGTAAAGACACAGATGGTTCGAACGGCTGCCGCAGCACAGGCCGGTGGATTACCAGCCTGAGTAGCAGCAGAACAATGGGGTACCCGAAGTAGGCATACACGGGTACCGCTACAAACAACCAGAATAAGAATTGGGTGGGCAATGGAGCTGCCTAAACGGGACGGGCATCCACGCAGAACAACTTGCCAATCGATTCACAGGAAACAACCTTGTAGCCTGAGGATTCCAGCATGTTGTAAACCTGTTCCTTCTTGAAGAAATAAACAGGGCAACCATCCAGGTATTCCAAACGTACTTTGCGCACGGGCATACGCCATGTCCAATAACGCGGCCATGCCGACAGAAATTGCTTGTTCGTGAACTTGCGGATCAGCTTCAACCGTTCCGGTGGATCCATGATGTAATCCCAAAAGCCAATGGCAATGGTGATGTCATAATTTTGATCGGGAGTCCAGTTAAGAACGTCGGAAACCTGGAACTTACACTGTGAGGCAACGCCTTCTTTCTGGGTTAGCTCGGTGGCCAATTTGATCATGGAAGGAGCGACGTCCACCCCCATCACCTTACTGGCACCGCGTTTGGCCAGTTCCGCCACGAAGCGACCGGAACCGCAGCCGACGTCGCAAATCGATTGGCCTTTGACGTCGCCCGCCTTCTCCATTACCCAATCAAATCTTTGGTAAATATCTTTTCGAAAGGTTTTGTCCAGCGCGCGGGCGAACCCGGATTTTCCTTCCCCCGTATAAATTGCATCAAAATCGTTAGCTATCTTATTCCAGTAGCTTGCCACTTGGGGCATGGTGTCTTTTTTAGTCATTGCGAACTGATCCTTCAGTTTGAACTGGCTTCCCAGAATTTACTGTCCTTGAGAAGGGGAGCATTTTCAATTAGATTCGAGCCGACGAAGGGACAAAAATCCACCCGCTTGGCCAGAGATTCTAACCGTCCTTCCATTTTAGACAAGTTGTTGTAATGCCGGAGGCGGGAAAGCATTCTCCCCGGCAGTCGTGGTTGTTGCGGATCAACTTCCCACGGATGTAAATATGTTACTAAAGTTAACCCCTGACTCTGTGCTGTGGAAACGCCTAACTGAGTAAGAGGCATGGGGAAAAGTCGTAAATAGCCACCGCCACCGACGGGCATATTGGGGCCCATAGGCACCTTGAACGTGGTCATGGGACATTCCACGATTTCCCCGGATTTAGTTTTTAAGCGGAATGGCTGGCGCGGAGCATTGGGTACGCCATACGTATCATGCCGCACTGGAAAAATACTGGAATCGTACTGAAATCCGCATTCGGAAAGGACGTCCAGGGCCCAACTGGATTTGGCAACAATGGAAAAGCTGGGGGCGCGATATCCCTTTACGGCGACGCCACCGGCCTGTTCCAGAACATTTTTAGCCCGTAGAGTATCTTCTCGAAATTCTTCTGGGGTCAATTTGAAAATCAACCTATGCCAATAGGAATGGCAGGCCAACTCATGGCCACGGTCAACAATTTGTTTCACTAAATTGGGATACTTTTCGGCGACCCAGCCCAAAACAAAACAGGTACTCTTGACGTTCCAGGAATCGAATAAGTCCAGCAATCGGTGGGTATTGTCTACGACACGGCTGGGATAGGAATCCCACTGAGAACGGCTGACAATATCGGAAAAGGCTTCTACGTGAAAATAGTCCTCTACATCCACGGATAAAATTCCGATCGGGCGGGTGGTTGTCGACAATTTGGAATCTACGGACATAACCGGGATACTACTCCCATTTTCGCATATCGTCCGAACTCGCGAATAAGTTCACATTTGAACCATACCTAAATACTGGTTCTCTAGTGCTATTGGATTGCTATGCTACTTGTAATCATTAGTTTACAGCATAGCGATATGTTTTTTCTTACTATTCCGTCTCTAAAATTCAGGACAGAGGTGGACAGTAAACAATGCAAAGAGCAATTTTCCTGATCGCCCTGCTGGTATTTCCAGTAAGGGAATGCGCGGCTCAAACCAGAATCGATTTGAGTTCGCAATCAAAAACGGTGGATTTTTCAGGGGCAACGTATACCCTGCCAGTTCGCACGGGGCCTGCACTTGCGGGCACTTGCAAGACTGGTGAACTTTTTTACAAGACAACGGCCCCTGCCGGACAAAACCTGTATGGCTGCACCTCCACCAATGTCTGGACGCTGCAAAGTGGAGGGTCCGGGAGTAATGGAACCGGCGGTGGCGGGGCGGTAAGCAGTGTGTCAGGAAAGACAGGGGACGTGAGGCTACAACTCACCGACCTGACGGACTTCAAGGTGGATCTTTCCAATGGAACGATTACGGTGGGGGCAGGGTGTAGTGCTTCGTTGCCCTGCACCATTCGCTTTGGATCAAAAACCTACCTTATCCCGGCACCGGCCACGATCAACAATGTCGCTGGAACGGGCAGCATCGGCCCGCATGTTGTTTATATTTTTATTCGCGCTGATGGGGTTCTATACTTCGGAATAGACGGCGTTTCTGTGAGTGGTGCCACTTTGAACGGCGTTGTATTATCTACCGGAACTACCAATTTTCCTAGCGATAGTTATGGGCTTTCCAGTTGTCTTGTGAGTAACAACACCATTACGCAATGTACGGACCTGCGTGGACTTGGGAGGGATATTGTGGCGGCGGCGGACAGTACTTTGCAGGTGGTTAACAATCCTACGACGGGCTACCAGGAGATCGCGATAAACCCCTCGTCGGTGGCGACAATTGGCGGCAGTAACGATCTTTCAGGCAACAATAAAGTGAATTTAGGCAGCCAATATTTGTCCTTAACGCTATCCAACGATTCCACAACGGGCACAGTGCAAAACCGTTTTGTGACTCTCACCGCA
>JANMWO010000456.1:0-12399 GCA_031394025.1 Acidobacteriota bacterium | reverse complement strand
TTGAAAGACCGCTCCCTTGCGGTCACGGCTCGGTAACTTACTGATTCTACAGAGCCGTGACCGCCAAGGAGCGGTCTTTCAAACACAGAGTTTTCCACAGATTCGTTCTATAAAGAACGATGTCCTAGTTGCTGTTCACCGTCGCATAATAACCCTTTCGGGCCTGCACTTTTAGATCTTTGTTCGCTGGTCGAACTTCAATCTTGCGGTAGCTGCCATCTCTTACAGGAATTGTGGATGTATAAGTAAGCGCATATTGAGTTCGCATCTCCTGCTGAATCTGATCGAAGATATCGTTCAGTGAAAGCCTTCCTCCCACGTGAAACACCCGACCACCCGTTTCTTCAGACATCTTCTTCAATGCGGAATCGTTGGCGTAGTAACCTCGATTTCGAGCGCGGAAGTAGGGATCTTCGTAAAAAATGCTGTAGATGATCACGTCGGACTTCTGCGCCGCTTCAATGGCCTTCTCCATCTTCACTCGAGAACCCTGATCCATGCCATCGGTGATCAGAACAATTACCTTGCGCCCCACCTCACTTTTTAACTTATCGGCAGCGGCAAGAAAAACAGCATCAAAGAGAATGGTTCCACGTTGCACTGCGTTCGGAACCGGACCAGGATGAATCCCGGAAACAGAAGTGTTCAGCCGCAGGCCTTCCAGCCCTTCGCGTAGCAAATTAATGGAACTGGTGTAATCCTGCAACAACTCGGCTTCAGAACCAAAACTGATTACGAAGGCCATATCCTTTGGTCGCAGGACTTTTTGAAAGAATTGATTCGAGGTTCGTTTCTCTTCCCCAATCAGCCCCTCCTGACTGCCGCTGACGTCGACGAGCAGGCCAATGGTCAGGGGAAGGTCGGTTTCCCGAACGAAGTAGCTCAGTTGCTGCTGCGTTCCGTTTTCGAATAATGAAAAATCGTCCTTGGTCAAGGTGCTTTGCAGGGCGCCTTTTTTGTCCCGAACGGAACAGAGAATACTCACCAGATCGACGTCGATTTTGATTATCGGAATCTCTTCAGCAGCCTTTTGAGCCAAACCAAAAGAGCCGCAAAGTAGAAAAACAGCAGAAAATTTCATTACAATACGAGATGTCCTACCAGGCAAACAGGTTCCATGAGAAAAGCGCTGCAACATTTGAAATCCGCCGATCCGGTGATGAACCGGATTATTGAGGCCGTTGGCCCCTACCAGATATCTTACCGGGAACCAGAGTTTGAAACCCTGGTTCGTTCTATTGTCTATCAACAATTGAGTGGAAAGGCGGCGGGCACCATTTTTGGCCGGTTGGCTGAAGCCACGGTTCGTGGTGGCAAAATTCGTCCAAAGGCGATTCTGGACCTGGGGGAAGGGGGTATGCGCCCGTTTGGCATTTCGTCACAAAAGGGCCGCTACATTACTGACTTAGCTGAGAAAACGGCAACCCGCAAAATCCAGTTCAGCAAACTGCCAGCAATGGCCGACCAGGAAGTGATTGAGCATTTAACCCAGGTGAAGGGAGTTGGCGTGTGGACAGTTCAAATGTTTCTGATGTTCGCCCTGCAGCGTCCCGATGTGCTGCCCACAGGGGATCTTGCCATTCGGAATGCCATTACCAAGGCTTACGGATTGGAGCAAGCGGCGAGCATGACGGAAATGGAGCAGATAGCCGCACCATGGCGACCGTATCGAACGATGGCTTGTTGGTACCTTTGGCGTAGTTTGGATGGTGCAGCGCTGCTATAACGCTGTAACGGGCGGGCGGCTATTTCTCGACAGGAAAGGAATCAGCAAGCTGATGGATCATCTGCTGTTCTTCATCGTTGTATTTGGCGCGAAACTTTTCGCTACCCAGATAAGTCTTGCGGGCTTCCTGGTCCATGGGAGTGATTTTATTCACTTCACGACGCAAGGTTGCGCGACGTTCCACAGGCAATTGGTTGAACCTCTGATACACTTTTCGTACCTGCTGTTGTTGAGCGACTGGCAGTTGCTGGAACCGTTCCACGTTCTTCTTCTGCCGTTCCGGCATACGGTCATAATTTTCTAAACGAGCTTCCAGACGCTGCCGCCGCTCTGGTTGCATATTCGCCAAAACTTTGCTGCGGTCAGCCGGGCTCATGGTCCGTAATTTTTCCAGGACGGGCATGCCCTTGCCTTCTTTTTTCAAGGCCTTTCTTGCGGCATTCTTCGGCTGATTCTTTGCATTCGGGGCCTGAGCCATAGCTCCGCCCGATGCCAAACCCACCGCCATTAGAATGATGAATATTTTCATGGGAGCACCACCTAAAGTGCCTGAGATTCGCTCTTCGGAGCTTCAGCCATCAACGAATCTACCATTTCCACATCTTCCAGGGCTCTTTCTGCCTGTTCAATTTCCTGAGCTTCCATTCTTACTGGCATATTGGTGTTCATATCGGGAGAGCTAGGAACCTTCAACAGTGAACCGCCCAGGAAAATAACCGTGACCGCCGCCATACCCATGGCCGGACGCCAGCCAAACCCGCCGCCCTGTGGCACCAACCAATGCTTTAGCCGACCCCAAACCGTGGATTGCTCCTTTTCGATCCGCTCATACAAACGAGCGTCGAAATCTCGTGACACAGGAACCGCATCCCATTCGTCAAGCGCTCTCCACACCGTGGTTTGCGCTTCCACCCCGGCTTTGCATTCAGAGCACACAGCAATGTGCCCCAGCATCTTCTGCGAGGCATCCCATTCGAGCTTCCCCGCCGCAAAATCCATCAGCAAATCGGGGCTGTCGGAATAAATTGGGCAAGACATAAATTTTTCTCCTTTATCAGCCTTAGCGCGCCATGTGCGCTAAGCGCACCCGCAGCGTTTCATAGGCTCGAAACAATAACGACTTCACTGCCGATTCTGAACATTCCAACACAGAGGCAATTTGCGAATATTCCATTTCCTGGTATTTGTGCATCAGCACCGCCGCCCGCTGCTTTTCCGGTAACATCTGAATGGCTCGGCGGACTTCATCCAGCTTTACTTTATAAACCAGGGTCTGCTCTGTTGTCATTCCCCGATCCGCTACTTGCAACGTCAACCCATCGTCGCTCGATTCGTCAATGCTTCCCTGGTTCCGTTCATTCTTAAAATCACGAATATGGTTCAACGCCAGATGGCTGGCAATGCGGAACAACCAGGTTGTGAACTTCGCTGTAGGCTCATAATTACCCCGCGATTTGTACACCCGCAAAAACACTTCTTGAGCCAATTCCTCGGCGACTGCCTGATTTTGAACCATCCGGTACAAGAAATGAATCACCGGCCCCCGATGTTTGCCCAGTAAAACCGCAAAACTCTCAGTGTGGCCTTCTCTAACCCGAAGCATCAATTCCGTATCTGGTTCTAGTGCGCCGACCGCTATCATATCTTTCTGAACACGAATAGAATGCGAAGGTTGCGGAAATTTGATGGGGTCGTCTTCGTGATCCAATTCTTTCAGCCCCGGCAATCCAAATAAATAGGCTAAGTGATTATTTTAGATTGGCTTACAGCTATTCCATCTTCAACGAGCGTTCCATCAATTCACGTATTGCCGATTTTGGCGATTTGCCTTCAAACAGTACCGAATGCATACTATTCGTAATTGGAACGTCCACTCCTTGCCGTCGCGCCAAATCGCAGGCCGCCTTGGTGGTTTCTACGCCTTCTGCCACCATCTTGGTAGACCCAACAATATCCTCTAAACTACGCCCTTTGGCCAGTTCAATTCCCACTTGGCGATTGCGGCTAAGCCCTCCGGTTGTGGTCAACACCAGATCACCCACGCCGGCTAAACCTGAAAGTGTCTGCGGTTGGCCACCCAAGCTCACTGCGAGCCGGGTCATTTCCGCCAATCCCCTGGTAATCAACGCAGAGGAAGTGTTGGAACCGAACCCCAGGCCGTGACAGACTCCGGAAGCAATGGCCATCACGTTTTTCATCGCTCCGCCGATTTCGGTCCCAATCGGGTCGGAATTGGCGTATAAACGGAAATTTGGTGTCGAAAAAGCGCTTTGAATCGCCCGGGCCAGCCCAGGAAATTCAGACGAGATCACGCAAGCTGTCGGTTCCCCGCGGGCCACTTCCTTGGCAAAACTCGGACCCGATAGCACCGCTGAACTATAGCCCGTTACTTCAAAAATTACCTGACTCATGCGCAATAAAGTGACGTTTTCTAGCCCCTTAGAGGCACTTACAAGCAACATTTGGTCGTTAAATAGCGGTTTTGCGTGCAGAAAAACGCGTCGAAGGTGGTGGCTGGGGGTCACTCCCAGCACGATATCCGCACCAACTATGGCATCGGCCAGTTTAGGAAAAACGGTGACGTTGGCCGGTAATTTGAAGCCCGGCAGAAAAATATCATTCTCGCGGGTCGTCTGCATCCGCGCGGCCAGGTCTGTTTCAAACACCCACTGCCGCACGTGATCAAACTTCGGGGCAAGGGCCATTACCAGGGCCGTGCCCCAACTGCCTCCACCTAAAACGGCAAGTTGTTTCATGACGATTTCTTTGAGAAGGTAAACACGTTTTCCGTACCTGCTCTTAATCTTTGCACGTTTGACCAATGTCGCCAGATGACAAACCCGCCACAGCCGATGGATGCTATCAGCACGGGATGAGGCGGATGTTCAATCATCCAAACGCCAAAAGGAAACAAGGCAGCGCCAGCAATAGAACCGAAGGAGATGTGTCGGGAATACCAAACAGCAGCGATGAACACGATGGTGATTGCGGCAACTGTTAGCGGTGTTAAATAAAGGAAGGCGCCGACAAAACTGGCCACCGCCTTTCCGCCTTGAAATTTCAGAAAAATGGAATACGCATGGCCCAGTACAACGGCGATGGCGGCAAGCGACATCCATAGCGGATCCTGTTTGGTGAAATGCCCCATTAACCAAACGGCCACCCAGCCCTTCCCGACATCGAACAAAAGTGTAAACATTCCAGCCAGCCGTCCAGTGGTGCGCAATACGTTGGTGGCACCAATGTTTCCGCTGCCCATATGACGCACGTCGGCCCCGGTGGTGAAGCGGACCAGAAGATATCCAAAAGGAATCCCGCCAAGAATGTAGGCGGCCAAAAGTAGAAGGACAGGAATCATAAAGACAAAGGAAACTCCGCCAGTTTTATATAAGTTGAAACGGAAGACTGGAGTTCGCTCAAGTATAGATGAAACGCCGGGACAACGAACTCACCGAATTCCACCGACGGTAGCGCGGCAATGGCCCCTCGTAATGGACGAAGATCCACGTTGGCCTGTTTGACTCGGGCCAATGTAAGGTGTGGAACATACGGCTTGCTCTCAGTGGGAATGCCGATTTCAAGAAGAGTTTTGTTGATGGCCAGGGCCAAGTTGGAAAGCGAATCACCCGCATCAACGCCGATGAAAAAGTTGCGTGGGTTGTGAGGATTGGGAAACCAACCGAAGGCATGCAACCGGACGGTGAATGCTTTTGGAACGGGGACTTGTTGCAGTGCGGCAGTCAGTTCCTCCACTTCTTCATCCGGCACTTCGCCAATAAACTTTGTGGTGATGTGCAAATTTTCCGCCGGGCTCCACAGAAGGGGTGCCATAGGACGAAAGCTTGCCAGCAGCGCCGCTACGTTTTCCCGAGTTTGAATATCCAGGTCAATACCAGTAAAGAGCCGCACAGTGGGAATTCATTAGTGTACCCTGAACGAAAGTGGAAGATCTTTTTGCTGCGCCAATCTTACCCAAAGAATTTTACGAGCGTGATGCTGTCACCGTTGCTCGCAACTTGCTTGGAAAAGTGATTGTCCATGAAAAAAGTGCCGGGCGCATTGTGGAAACTGAAGCTTATTTAGGAACTGGGGACCTTGCCGCACACTCCGCCCGGGGCCGCACTCCAGCTACTAATGTGATCTTTGGTCCACCGGGATTCGCCTACGTTTATCTGATTGACGGCATGCACTATTGCCTTAACTTTGTGGCGGAAAAAGATGGGATTGCCGGGTGCGTGCTGATCCGGGCGTTGGTGCCGCTGGCAGGCCTTATGCCGAATTGTAATTGCAATGGTCCTGGACGATTGACCAAAGCGTTGCGCATTGGACGTGCGCAAAATGGATGCGATGTGACACAAGGGACGCTTACTGTTCGGGAATGGAATGAAGCTGCTTTTAAGATTGCGATCAGTCCACGCATCGGCATCACGAAATCGGTAGAGCTACCGTTGCGGTTCAATCTTATCCCTTCATAACTGCGAAATGTTATTTTTAAAGTTCCATCCATGAAGCAAACAATTTTCAGAGAATACGATATCCGCGGCATTGCCGACACAGAACTACTTGATCCGGGCGTGGAACTTTTAGGGCAAGCACTGGGAACTTACATTCAGCGCAAGTCGGGTAAGAATATCAACCTGGGCCGTGATTGCCGTCTGAGTGGGGATCGGTTGGCCAACGCTCTTCGCAAAGGTCTGCTGGCCAGCGGCTGCAATGTGACGGAGCTGGGTGTTGTGCCCACTCCTATCACTTATTTTTCTGCTGTCCACATGAAGTCCGACGGGGCGGTGATGATCACGGGCAGCCACAATCCCAGCGAGTACAACGGATTCAAAACTGTCTGCGGATCAGGAACGTTGCACGGGCAGGCCATTCAAGAGGTCTACCAGATGATTCAGGCTCGCGATTTTCTAACCGGCGCTGGTAGCAATACAACGGTTGATATTGTCACTCCTTACGTGGACGACGTGTCCAAGCATTTCAATTTTGCGCGTCGCATTAAAGTGGTGGTGGATGCAGGCAATGGCACGGGTGGGCCTGCTTTCAGTCGGATATTGAAGCGCATGAATTGCGATGTCCAGGAAATGTTTTTTGAAATGGATGGGCGCTTTCCCAACCATCATCCAGACCCTACTGTTCCTGAAAATTTGAGGCAGCTCTCCAGCGCAGTTCGCGAATTTGGTGCTGATTTGGGAATTGCTTTCGATGGCGATGCGGACCGCATTGGCGCTGTGGATGAAACCGGCACACCAATTTATGGGGACATGCTGTTGTTTATCTACGCCCGCGAAATTCTTTCCCGCAAGCCTGGCGCAACCTTTATTGGCGAAGTGAAGTGCTCTCAGGTGCTTTATGATGAGCTAACGAAATTGGGCGGTAACGCCATTATGTACAAGACTGGCCATTCCTTGATCAAAGCCAAGATGAAGGAAGAACATGCCGAACTAGCCGGTGAAATGAGCGGACACATGTTTTTTGCGGATCGCTACTACGGCTACGACGACGCTCTATACGCCGCCTGCCGCTTGATGGAGATTGTAGCGGCATCGGGCAAGCCTCTTTCAGCGCAACTCGACGGGCTCCCGAAAATGGTTTCCACTCCTGAATTGCGTGTGGATTGCAGTGACGATACGAAGTTCGACGTAGTGGCTCGCGTGGCTGCCTACTTCCGGTCTCGAAGAAAGATTGTGGAGGTGGACGGCGCGCGTGTGATTTTCCCTAAAGGCTGGGGTCTGGTGCGGGCATCGAATACGCAACCTGTTTTGGTGATGCGTTTCGAGGCTGAAAGCGAGGCTCTTTTGAAGGAGTATCGCGACGAAATGGAAGAAGTTCTGAAGCAGGAACTCGGCGGAATTTTGATGGCAAGCCACTGATCCGCAGCAGGCGAAACCGGCTGCTCCACCAACAATGCAAGTAAGTCCAAATTAACCTGTGGTTAAAAGACCGCTCCCTCGCGGTCACGGCTCTGTAACGTGCTGCGATGACCTCCAGGGAGCGGTCTTTCAAAGGCCTGATACGCTTCGCTTCTAACACTTGAAGCTGTTTACTTCTCGAAAAAGAATGGACCCCTAACCGCTGGATGATTCCCTACTTCGTTCATCGTTGCGGAATCAAATAGCCTTCCGTTGATCATCGTCCAGTGTACTTTTTCGGAATTGCGAATGTTGTCCAGAGGGTTCGCGTCAAGCACAATGAGATCGGCCAATTTCCCGACTTCCAGCGAACCGATGTCTTTGTCCAAACCCAGATATTTGGCTCCGTCAAGAGTGGCCGCGCGCAGGGCTTCCAAGGGGGTCATGCCGCCTTGTGCCAGCATCCAAAGTTCCCAGTGAGGTCCTAACCCTTGAAGCTGACCGTGGGCTCCCAGTTGCACTTTGACACCGTTATCGAGCAATGTTTTCGCACCTTTGGCGATGTCAATGTGATTGAGTTCCTCCACAGGAATCACTTCCCGTCTGCGGGAACGAGGATCAATTACGTTGCGCGGAATGAATCGATTCAACCGTTCATTCTCCCAAACGTTGGAGTTCCCATACCAGTAATTTTCTCCCCACCAACCGCCATAGGCAACGACCAAAGTGGGCGTATAGCCAACTTGCGTCTTGCCCCAAAATTGTTGAACATCGTCATAGTTCCGCGCCGTTGGGACAGAGTGTTCAATGCCGGTGTGGCCATCGGCCACCATGCTCATGTTGTGGTGGTACAGCGAGCCACCTTCAGGCACCACCATCATTTCCAATTCGCGAGCTGCGGCGATAATTTGCTGGCGCTGGTCACGACGGGGTTGGTTATAACTCTTCACGCTGAACGCTCCAGCGGCTTTCATGCGACGCAGGTGAGAACGGGCATCGTCCAGCGAGTTGATGTCGGCACGGAAGCTGCCGGCGGCTCCGTATAAAATTGTCCCGGTGGAAAAGATGCGTGGGGAATTCAACAAGCCTGCCTTGCTCATTTCACTGGCGGCGAAAATGGTGTCTGTTTCAGCGGAAGGGTTGTGCGTGGTGGTGATGCCAAAAGCCAGCGACGCATAGTGCATCCAGTTGCGTTGCGGAACCAGGCCTCCACCGCCTTCCGAACCGTGATGATGCACGTCGACCAAGCCTGGCAGAATTGTCTTGCCTGCTGCATTCACCACATGGGTGCCCGCCGGAATTGCCACTTTGCCCTGCTCCCCGATAGCCTTAATTCGATTGCCTTCCAACAGGATGGTTCCGCTGGCGATCACCGTTGCTCCGGTCATGGGAATAATGCGGGCATTGGTGAATGCAATGTTTCCCGACGGTACAAATGTTTTAAAGCGGAAGCCGATGGCTTGGGAAGTTGCCGGAGTTTCCGATAACTTTTCCGGCGCGCCAGGCAGAAAGGAAAAGGCGTCTTTCAATTCCAGTGTGAAATATTCAGGACCTAACACCCAATGCAGTTTCTGGCTGTCTGGAGCCCAATCCAAATATTCACCGGCATCTTTCGAAACTCGTTTCACTGGAAGTGCCTTGGTTTTGGAGGAAATTTCAACGGCCTTGCCAGTGGTTACCAGCGGAGCAATATAGGCGTTGAACAACTCTGTGAACGCTACCCACTTTTCATCTGGCGAAACACGGAAATCATATCCGTCTTCGCTGATCAGGTGCGTACGAACTTCCGTTGCGTCCAGCGCGATACTTTTCAAGACCGCCTTTTCGCCATCGCTATCCTGAAAGTAAACGCGGCTGGACGATGCCCCAAAGTGCGGTCGTGATCCTGATTTGGAGAGCAGCTTGGCGATGCCGCCATTGACTGGAATCAGGTACAGGCCGGGCTCGCGAGAGAAATACGGGGTGGTTAAGCCGGAACCTTGGCCCTTGCGATAAACCACAAATTTGCCATCGGGAGAAAGGACTGGATCGGCATAGAAGCCTTTCTCTGTTGTGATGGCGCGGCCTTCACCGCCAGTAGAAGGGGCAATACGAATGGTTGCTAACTGCTGGTCATTCCAGTCCACATAAACCACTGAAGCACCATCGCGAGAATAGCTGGGGTAATATTCAAAGTTGTCTTTCTGGGCAGTTAGTCGGGCGGGTTCGGCAGTACCCAGAGGCTTGCGATAAAGATAGCCCAACGACTGATAGATGACTTCATTCCTGGACGGGTGCGTTCTTGGCCAACGCAACATTTTTACATCAAATTGTTCTGGAGCCACTTGGATAGGGAAGCGTACGGCTTTGGATATTTTTCGCGTATCGTCCACCTGGAAGGGAATCACTGCAGCTTTCCCACTGGCGATTTCTATGCGGCGGATTTCACCACCGGCCCAGGCGACGATGGAGTTGCCATCGGGCATCCAACTCATCACCGGGTAGACGCCATGAATTGCCCAGGTCTCCTGCATGTCACGATCAAGTGCATCGTAAACTGCGCGTTCCACACCGGTAGCGATGTCCTGTACGAACAGAACAGTTTTGCCGCGCACGCGTCGCAGGAACGCCAGAGACTTTCCATCGGGCGATGGAGTGGGGCGAATGGCACCGCCCGGTCCGCCAGCGAAGCGGATATTGTCGCCTGTCACGCGATCCACACGGCGAATGGTGTAAATGCCTGCATTGGGATCTTTGCTGTATTCGAATGTAGTGCCATCGGTGGAATCCAGGCTGTAATAAATATAGCGACCATCGGGGGAAAAGGCTGGTTCACCCAGATCCTTCTGTTCATTGGCTTTTTTGGTGATTTGCAGTCCATCGGAACCGCTCATATGATAGAGCCAGATCTCGCCAGTTCCCAGGGATCTGCCGGAGGTGAAGTGCTTGCGGGCGGCGATCCACTGGCCATCGGGACTCCAACTTGGGCTATTCAGCAGCCGAAACGTTTCCTTGGTGATTTGTTTGGGGTTGGAACCATCGCGATTCATCACCCAGATGTTGTCGCCCCCGGCGCGGTCTGAGGTGAAGGCGATTTGTTTACCGTCGGGACTAAAGCGCGGTTGCATATCCCAGGCCATCCCGGAAGCCAGTGACTTGGCCTGGCCACCACTGATGGGAATGCTGTAAATGTCACCCAGTAAATCGAAAACAATTTCCTTGCCATCGGGACTGACGTCGACACTGATCCAAGTTCCCTTGGTGGTGTGAATGGGGATGTCTTCAGTGGGGCCGGGAGGATTGTTCACATCCCACTTGGGTTTTTCATCCTTCTTTTCGTCCTTCTTTTCAGGGGCAGTTTGCGGCAATGCGGACAGCGATGCCAGAAGCAGGCAGACAAGAATCCTCATAGTTGTATCCTTTCATACTATCCTTGATTTTGATGAACATCACTGAACCCTTTCGTCCTTTGCGAGTTGGCGTTGCCGGCTCGGGCTTTGCTGCCAGTTTTCATTGGGATAATTTCCCTGAATATGGCGTGGAACTTGTTGGGGTAACCTCCGTTCGTGCGGAGCGGCGCGATGAGTTTGCAGCAAAGCGCAACACCAAAGCCTTTGAATCTGTAGAAGCTATGTTGCCGCATATTGACGTGCTGGATATTTGCACGCCACCCAGCTCCCATGGCGAATATATTGAAGCGGCAGCCAAATTTGGGGTCCACGTGATTGTGGAAAAACCGTTCACCGGATTTTACGGATCCCCGGAGACAAATTCCAAATCGACCATGTTGCGCGTGGTGGTGGATGAATGCAAACGGCTGCGAGATGTGGTGCGCACAGGTGGGATTAATTTAGGCTATGCCGAGAATTTTGTGTATGCGCCTTCCATTCAAAAAGAACGGGAAATTATAGAAAAGACCAACGCTCAAATTTTGCGCATGGTTGGGGAAGAGTCGCATAGCGGGTCTCATTCGCCGGTTTATGGAATTTGGAGTGTGCAGGGCGGAGGGTCTTTAATCGCCAAGGGATGCCACCCGTTGGGGGCCATTCTATATTTGAAACGTAAGGAAGGCTTGGCCCGCAATGGCAAGCCGATTCGTCCTGCAGCAGTGTCCGCACGCACCCATTCCATTACGAAATTACCAGCATTTGAAGACAAAGGATTTCTGCGGACGAAGTATCACGATACAGAGGATTATTCGTTTCTGCATTTGATTTTCGACGATGGGACAGTGGCCGATATTACGGCGTCGGAACTAGTGTTGGGAGGGGTGTACGATTTTGTGGAAGTGTTTGCCAACAACCATCGCACACGCTGCAAAATGAGTCCGGTGAGTGTGGTGGATGTTTACAGTCCAAGCCATGCCGAGTTCAAGGATTTGAATCTGGTGGAAAAAATCACATCGAATGAAGGTTGGATTCCAGCGTCGCCGGATGAGGGTTGGAGCAATGGGCAGGTGAAAGAATTGCAGGATTTCCTGAAGGCTTTTCGGACCGGGAAACCTCCGGAAAGCGATCTGGATCTGGCGATTGATATTACCCTGACCTTGTACGCCGGTTATGTATCAGCCGACGACAAGGGCAGGGAAGCACGGGTGCCTATTTTGTCCTGAGACTTATTTGCCGGGCTGTGCGACGGCGAAGGTCAGGCCGCCGAGTGAGATTTGCGCTGTCCTGATTTGACCCGTGGTGTTAGGCAAGGTGGTGATGATCAGCTTGCCAGATTGTGACCCACAGATCACACCACTGAGGCGAGCCCAATCAGCACTGGATTGCGCACTCAAAGGGCATCCGGTGGAATTCACTTGCACGGTTAAGGCACCGCCGTTATTGTGTATGTGAT
>JANMWO010000390.1:0-8053 GCA_031394025.1 Acidobacteriota bacterium | reverse complement strand
GGTGGGTCGCAGGATGAAAAGATTCAGAGTACTTACAACTGGAGCTTCAGTGTTCAGAATGACCTAGGCAAGGGGATGATTCTGGATGTCGCGTATGTGGGAAGTGCACTGCGCCATGGTTACGGCCAGGCTTACGACTTTAACGCTGTAGCACCTTTGACCACTTGGAATCCCAAAGATGGACCCATCGCGAAATTTCGCGACCCAACCAGTACGGGGTTCTATTCAACGAACCTGATTCGTTCTCAAGTAGGATACGCTGGCTTCGGATCTATTCCTATCTGGACTTACAAAGGCACTAGTTCTTACAACGCTTTGCAGATTCAATTGAATCGGCGCTTTGGTAATTTACAATGGAATGCCAATTACACTTGGTCACACACGATTGTTTATGACAATCTTGCAGGAACGACCACTGTGAATTCCACTAGTACTGCCGCACAATGGGTGGACGGGAAATTGACAAAGAACACAACCAATCGTCCTCACGCTGTGAACTTCAACGTAGGATATGAATTGCCCAAACTCTCGAACTACTGGAAGAACGGGGTGGCCCGGTTCTTGGGTGATAGCTGGAAGGTGAACGGCAACGGTGCAATTTTCTCTGGCACTCCGTATACCATTGGCTGTGCAGTGACTGCCGCACCAATCGGCTATTGGACCGGAACCCCTACTGGTGGATTCCCTTTCCGATGCCAGATGGGCAGCAACACCTACTTACCTGATGGGCAGTACCCATCAAAGACGGAAGATCCTCGGTTGCAGGTGCCCTTCAACACTGCCAACTTCACATTGCCCGCGATTGATTCCCTGGGCATCGGCAACACGCCTCCAACTTTGCGTTACGGACCTGGAGCGTTCAACCTGGATATGTCACTGGCCAAGAACTTCAAGTTTGGCAGAGATGGTCGATACGGTACAGAATTCAGAGTGGAGACTTTTAACACACTGAACCATGTCAATCCGAACAACCCGAACACTGGTCTGAACTACAACTTCACGACGGGCGCCCAAACCAACGCAGCCTTTGGAACCATCCAAGGCGTGCAGGTGCAAGCACGCCGCGCGATCATGTCGTTACGGTTCAGATTCTAAAGCGGTATTCAGAAGTAACTAAGTAACAAGAGACGGACAGGATCTAACCAGATTCTGTCCGTTTTGTTTGTGAGGCAGTGTTAGTGGGATAGGCATCCCTGCTTCGTGGAGCGGGGTTTTAGCCACAAGTTATCCCAACGAACGAAGGTTGGAGATTCTACAGGGATGCGGGAAAACTAAGTGGCACTGGGCATCTCTTCCTGTCCTTTCCTCCATCTGAGTATTGTCACCTTATAATATTTTCAAGAACTGAATCCACGAACTGAAAAGGACTAGGCGTGTCCCACCTCAACTGCCAGCTTCGAAATTCAGCCTAAATCCGAAAATCCTTAATCGTCGCCGACCAGAACGAGTACCCGCGACTGGCCGAATACGGATCATCTTCCACCGTAAACGCCACGTCGATCTTCATCCCCGGCTGCAACTCTGCTGCACGATGGCCCATGTCCCAGGCCTTCATCGTCATCACTCTTCCATTGCGACGCAGCTTCACTCGCAAATGTTTTTCGGCGAACACTTCCCCAGGCCCGGCCACTTCCGCTTGCAGTGCGGCCAGCATTGGAGCCGGGTTGCCCATGCCGAATGGGGACATGGAAAGCAGGGCTGTTGCGGTTGGATCGTCCAACTCATCCAACGAAACCATGGCGTCTATTTCATAGGTCTTGCGGAAGTCTTCTGCGCTTAACTGGGATGCTGCGACTAACTGGAAACGTCGGCGGAATTCTTCTAAGTTGTTGGCTTCCAGAGTAAGTCCTGCAGCCTGCTTATGACCGCCGAATTTGACGAAAAGTTCAGCCATGCTTTCCAAACCCTGCAATAAATGAAAGTTCGCAGCACTGCGTCCTGACCCCTGCACTTTACCTGTTTCCGTATCGATGCTGAGCACAAACGCCGGACGATGAAAGCGGTCCACCATGCGACTGGCGACGATTCCAACCACTCCCTTGTGCCAATTCTCACCCGCGAAAACCAGTGCGTGCGATTCATCGGTCACCGGAACCTGTTCGCACTCACGCACAATGGCGGCGATGATTTCCTGCTCCGTTTGCTGACGTTCCGTATTCAAAACATTCAACTGCTCAGCCAACTGGAACGCACGGCCTTCATCGGCGGTCAAAAACATTTCAATGGCATCGGCAGCATTGGCCATGCGGCCCGCAGCATTAATGCGTGGAGCAATGCGAAATGCGACTTGCCCTGCTGATGGCGATTGGTTGGGCTCAAACCCGGCCACTTGCAACAGGGCCCGCAGGCCGGGATTTCGAGTGGCCGCCAAATCCGCCAGGCCATGTTTGACGATGATTCGATTTTCACCTTCCAGCGGAACCACGTCAGCCACCGTCGCCACTGCTGCCAACTTCAATAAACTCAGCAGGATTTTTTGACGACGCGCTGCATCCCAACCCAACGCTTCATGCAGCGCCTGCACCAACTTCAGCGTCACCCCTGCACCGCACAAGTTCTTTTCCGGATACGGGCAATCGGGCCGATTCGGATTCAGCACAGCCACCGCAGGCGGCAATTCCTCTTCCGGCAAATGATGATCGGTCACAATGCAATCAATCCCCAACACAGCAGCCTGCTTCACCACAGCAGTGGCGCGGATGCCGGTATCCACGCTGATGATCAGCTTTACACCATCAGCGGCGGCCTGTTCAATGACCTCGGCGTGCATCCCATAACCATCTTTCAAGCGATGGGGAACGTGGAAGCTGGCGTTCAACCCGGCCAGACGCAGCGCCGTTTTTAGAATCACCACGGACGTGATCCCGTCCACATCGTAATCCCCATACAACAGCACTTTTTCCTGACCTTCAATGGCCCGCAGCAAACGGGCCACGGCATCTTTCATGCCTGCCATCAGCATTGGGTCATGCAGATCATCCAGCGAAGGTTCCATGAAACGGCGCACTTCAGCACGCGTGCGCAGGCCACGTTTCCAAAGGATTTTGGCAACAATCGATGGGATGCCCCAATCGCTGGGGATATCTGCAAGGGCCGGTTGAAGCCACCGCGCCGGTCTAGTTCTTGGAGAAGTAGCCGCCGCTGATGGGTTCATCGTCAATGTCCTCCGGACCGCCAAATCCTGGGGAAAATACTTCGAACTGCGCAAGAATATCCAACAGTTCTTTGTACCAGGTAGTGGTGGCGCTGAACAGATACGTTTGGGTGGCGTGATCGAAACTCAGGTCCAGTGCGGAGATGAATCCTTCATACATTTTCAGGCGCTGTAAGTCACGGGCCAGGTTACGACGCTCATCGCGATCCAGATCCAATTCATCCAACTGGTCCAGCAGTTCGCCAATTTGCCCAGTGGGTAAAGTCTTGTAGTGAACCACGATGATACGAATGCCGGCGGCTTCCGCCACAGCAAAAAATTCACGAAAATCAGGGTGAGCTTCAGCATCCCAAACAATAGCCATTTCCCGATCAATTTCCGAGCGTTCCATGCCATAGAAAATGGCAAACTTCCTCTCACTCAAAGATTGATCAATTTCCTGTTTCAGGGAATCTAGATTTTCATAATTCATCGTTCAGCCACCACCAACACATCATATTGAATTCCCAGGTCGCGTGCTGAAGGGGTCACGATGGATTTTTTGCCAATATAAATCTTGCGTCCCTGGTTGATCGCCTGACGAATGTCGTTTTCACAGACGAAGTCGGCCAACTCGATTTTAGGAATTGAGGGCGGGGGTGTGGCGGGTGTCGGCGCGACGAAGGTCGGCGGTTCTGGTTTGGGCTTCGCAGGCAAATCGCAACCGCAATCCGCCGCTACCACTGGGGAGGAAACAGGCATGCCACGGTCGGCCAAAAAGCGATCCACAATTGAGCTGACACTAGCCTGGGTGACGCTTGCGGCAACTTGCCCATCGGACACTTGCCCATCGGTCAGGCCGCGCTTCGATAAGTATCGTTCCACTGCCAATGCCACGGCATCTTTATTCACACTCTGCGACGACAATACAGGCTCCTCCAAACGTGGTGGAAATGCTTCTTCGGGCTTGCGCACAGCCCAGGCCAAACGCTTCGTATTGATCAAGTGCAATGGCGTCACATTATCGCCAGTGCTATTGCCGGCCATTGCGCCGCAGCCCAAGGTCATGGCCGGAAAAACATTGGTCGTAATACCCGTGGACCCTTGCGGCGTGGGCGTATTCACTAACACGCGGAACGCGGGCATGCGACGGCCATATTCGCGAGCCTTCGCTTCATCTTCCGTATAAATACCGCAGGTATGGCCTAATCCGCCGAATCGTAAAATGGCTTGGCAGGCTTCCACGGCTTTGTTGAAATCATCCGCAAAATAGAGCGATAAAACTGGACTCAGCTTTTCCGCCGATAGCGGATGCGCGGCGCCGATGCCGCCGAGTTCGGCAATCAATACCGTTGTGGAATCGGCCACGCTGAAACCGGCCATCTGGGCGATCCTGCGCGGGTCCTGTCCAACGCAATCGGCATTGACGGTGGTGCCATGGCGGAACAACAATTTTCCTAACGCCGTAGTTTGAGCTGCATCGCACAGGTGCGCACCTTGGCTGGTAAGTGCGGCAAGAATCGGCTCCCGTAACTTCTTTTCGGCGACAAGAGTTTGCTCACTGGAACACAGCGTGCCGAAATCGAAAGTCTTGCCGCTGAGGATCTTGGTTACAGAATCGGACACGTTGGCCGTAGTATCCACTAACACTGGAACGTTGCCCGGACCCACTCCATAAGCGGGCTTGCCGCTGGAGTAAGCAGCCTTCACAATGCCACTGCCTCCGGTAGAAAGAATCACCGCTGTGTGCTTGTGGCGCATCAGTTCATGGGTGCCTTCCATGGTGGCATGGGTGACGCATTGAATCAGACCCTCTGGTGCACCAGCAGCGGTGGCCGCACGCGAGAGCACGTCGATGGTTGCGCAACTGCAGGCCTTGGCTCGGGGATGCGGGCTATGAACAATGGCGTTACCCGCCTTCAGAGCGATCAGTGTTTTATAGATAGCAGTGGACGTGGGATTGGTGGTGGGTAGGATGGCCGCAACAACGCCGACGGGCTCGGCAATTTCGACAACCCTTTCGTCAGGCAATTCGCGAATAATGCCGATGGTCTTCATGCCCTGCATGCGTCTCGGCAAAAGGTCGGCAGCCAACATGTTCTTGGCCACTTTATCTTTCACGCGGCCATAGCCGGTTTCTTCAACGGCCATTTCGGCCAGACGCAAAGCAGCTCCACGCGCAGCAAATGCCATGGCTTCGACAATCGTATCTACCTGCTGCTGATTGAAGCTACGGTAGGATTGCCAGGCGTTCCAGGCTTTGTCGACTTTGGCGCGCACTTCCTGAATGGACAGGAGGTCATTATCCTGGAGCATGACGCGTAGACCCGATTACTTGCCAGACTTATGCGAGCCGGGCACAATCTTTTCCACGTCTTCGTGGAGGTTGGGGATGACGTGGACGCTGACCAGTTCGCCAACGCGCCGGGCAGCAGCCGCCCCAGCGTCGGTAGCGGCTTTGACAGCACCAACATCACCACGAACGGTGACAGTGACATATCCGGCGCCAATGAATTCTTTTCCTTGCAGTACGACGTTGGCGGTTTTGACCATTGCATCGGCAGCTTCAATAGCGCCGACCAGACCTTTGGTTTCAACCATTCCGAGGGCTTCCATATGCGCCTCCTTTTGAGAATTGTACGTGATTTTTCACGGTAACACAGTATGAGGTGGGGAAGGGGGAAAAGGTGGGGGTTGATGGCGATGGGTCACGAAGACGGCCCATGAACGGACTGAGTTTTCAGCCAGTATGAATTCAGGTTAGAGCAAATCACCAAATTACGATTGACTTAGTCGTAAGGCTAGACTAATTTTTATATATGGAAATGAACATCCACCAAGCCAAGACACATCTTTCCCGCCTCATTGAGCGGGCTTTGTCCGGCGAGGATGTGATTATCGCAAAATCGGGTAATCCTCTGGTGCGGCTTGTTCGAATCGAGCAGGATGTTCCTGTGCTGGGGAGTGCCCGCAATGACTTCGTCCTAAATCAATCGTGGGACGCACCTTTCAGCGATAACGAACTGGAAGAGTTGTTCGGCAAATGAAGCTTCTGCTCGATATGCATGTATTTCTATTTGCGATCAATGCGCCAGAGCGACTGTCCCCTAAAGTTGAAAGGTTGCTGCGTGATCCTAAGGTCCCTCGCTGGTTGAGTGGAGTTGCGTTGTGGGAAATCGCAGTGAAGATCCAGATTGGGAAACTGGATTTGCCGCGGGATTCGGGGTTTTACCTGCGGCATATGCTCACATTAAAGGCGCAAGTATTGGACGTAGGTTTGCGTCATTCCCTTGGAGTACTCGATTTGCCGCTTCACCACAAAGATCCATTCGACCATCTGCTGGTGGCGCAGGCACGGGAAGAAGGCATGATTCTAGTTACCACGGACCCGTTTATTCAGCAATACGACGTACAAACGCTCTGGTAGATGGGTATACGTAATCAGGGACCTGTCCCGTATTTACCCCGGATTTGTCAAACGGATTTGTCCCACAGTGTGCCCACCACGTTACCCAGCGCGGCAATGCGTGACGCGGCTGGTATTTCTCCGAAGGACTTGCTGCCGTATCTGCGAACGGAAAATTCGGATTGCTTCGACGACGCTTCGCCATTTCATGGTGCTTTGGCCAGGGTGATCTTACAAGGTAAGGCAGGGTACGTTGACAAGCGGGGACGCTTGGTATGGCAAGGCGAAGATGATAACGCCGTGCCCAGGCCGTAGCGCAACCTGCCCTCGGTCAGGCTTGCAACACAGTATGAGGTTGGGTTTGCGGTTATTGGATGGTGACGGGTCTAACGTCAGCAAAGAAGTTATTGATGAAGGTGGGGAAAGTTTGGCCATTCTTGGTTTCGCTCCTTCTTATTTCATATTTCGGGACAATCATGAGGTTAAGATTTGCCGCTAGTTGGCTATCCGTGCCGATCAGAGTTTTTAGTAATGTTGGGGGAATGAACACTTCTCCATCAGTGGCGGCAACGTTGCAGTAAATCCCTTTTGCTTCGTTTTCGAAAAATGGAAGCATTAGCGAAGCAAGTGTAGTATCGCCGACTTTATAACCGTTTGGATCCCATTTCAACATCACCCCAAGTTCCTTGGAAATGGTAGAAATCAACTGTATGTTTTGTCCACGCATGGGGTATATGGGGAAGTGCCATTGGAAGGAATTGAAGCGTTCCGTTTCCGTCCCATTGAATTCCCATGTGCCAGATTCATAGGGTGATGGCGGAATGGTGTCCAAGGAATAGAGGGCGGCGGAATCGGACAGTTGCAATCCATAAGTTCCTGACTCATTCGGTAGTAGAGAAAATACCTGACCACTGGGACCTTTCAGGCTTAGCTTTACTCCATCAGTAAAATCGCTGATTGGAGGGTCGGGGCAAGATATTGGGTCGCGATATGGATCGACAAAGACGCTACCAGGGATGGGACCTGTTGACGGGCCAGAAATGATGGCCGATCTACCAAGCGAACAACCCATCGGCAAAAATGCAGCCGTGGACTCAGAAAATCCGAACGACTCCGCCGAGTATGTTGCAAATTGGGTGCTGACGGGATCATTCAGCGAGTATTGTGGTCCTTCGCCTTTTTTCAATCCTCGTTCGGAACCGATGCGTACAAATCGGAGTGGGAGACACTGGCCAGAATCGAGTACCTGCAGCTCTGACACAGTCAAGGGCGACGAATTAGGACACGGCGCATCGTCTCGGCTAATTGGTACTGCCAGATTATCTGCCAGAACGCCATTTACAAACGCTTGAACCGGAACTGCACACCCTCCAGCGACGGTTGGAGGCACCTCAAATTCAAGAAGGTCCAGGCCTTTGCCATCCTTACGAACTCGCACAAATCCCGCTTCTATTGGCGGATTCCCGAACTGTAGAGAAATGGTTTGCTGGTCAGGATTGGCACCCAATCCGGTG
>JANMWO010000388.1:0-3064 GCA_031394025.1 Acidobacteriota bacterium | reverse complement strand
CAGAAAGTTGCATTGCGAATGCAGAGAGTTGCATTAGAGACATTGGGTTTGCTGTACGGGACCTACTCATTGGGCGAGTGGGAATGTGGGTAACATCTTTTCTTGATATTAACAGATTTCAGCATTTTTAGGTGGCACCCTGGTGGGAATCCAAACCTGATTGTGCGGTTTGAAGGGCAAGATTTAACTTGCCCCTCGCTCTATCCTAATCCAGCAGTGGCGCGCATATTGTTACCAATGCGTCAACGAACCATCCGGCCTGACAAAAACATGACGCGCGCCGGCCTGGGTTACTTCGCCAATCTGTGTCAACAATTTCATGTCGGCAGTTACACCCAAACCAGGACGGTCATTGCGTAACGCCTTGCCTTTGCTGAAGTCCAGACATTCCGGCAAATGGGCCATTGCTCTGCCACCGTAGTTGTACTCCATAATCACCGGACCTGGGAATGTAGAAAGGCATCCGACCAGCGCCGCAGTGGCAATGGGACCAGTGAAATGAGGAATGATACCCACCGCATGAGTCTCACAAATTGCGGCGATTTTCATCATCTCCGTGATCCCCCCAACGTTGGGAAGAGTGGCACGAATGTAGTCGATATCATGGTTCTCCACCAGCTTGTTGAAATCCCAGCGATGCCCCCACTCCTCTCCATGCGTCAGAGGAACAGTGGTCATTTGTCGAATTTTGGGCAGATCCATCAAAGCATGTTCATCGCGTACCGGGTCTTCTACAAAATACGGTTCAAATTCTTCAATCATCTTGCAGGCACGCACTGCGTCGTTGAGGTCGAACCGCTGGTGAAAATCAATGCACCAATCGCCGTTCTTGCCCACGCCTTCGCGCACTTCCTTGCACTCCTGGGCTACTTTGCGAACTCGTTCATGTGAGTTAAACACGCCGCCATCGGCCATATCGGCAGCGCCCATGCGGAAGGCACGATAGCCAGCATCAATGGTTGCTTTGGCACGATCCTTCAAGCTGAGCGAATCTCGGACGCCAGAGCCCCCACCAGCACCCCGATCCGCAGGCATTCCACCGCCGGTGGCATAGCATTCGCAATGATCACGAATAGCACCACCCAACAATTCATGTAGCGGCAATCCCAATGCCTTGCCTTTGATATCCCAAAGGGCCATGTCCAGTGCGCCCAGGCCATGTACTTTCTCACGACCAGGCGGATAGAAAAAGGAGATGAACATCTCCTGCCAGATGGCTTCAATGCGGAATGGATTTTTACCAATCAGCGCACCAGCGCACTGTTCAAGGGTGTCCTTTGAGCCACCTTCGCCGATGCCAGTAATGCCGATATCAGTTTCCACCGTGACGATCATGTTGCTCTGATTAAAGATCACATTTAAGTTTGGTGGCTTGTAAATACGGATGCGAGTGATCTTTGCTTTGGGCAAGGCCGCCTCAGCAATGGTTGGCCGTACCAAGTGCAGCGCCGCTGGAACTGCGGCTAATGATTTTAGAAATGCTCTTCGGTTCGTCATATGTACCTCAGGGGGTAAACGAAAGCTTATCGCAAATTGGACTGAAGGGTCGCTTGGAAAGATGTCAGCAGACAGCCCAAGTGCTTGACATCGGTGAAGGTAAGACGATATCTTACCTTCTATGAAGACTGTCATTTCCTCCAAGGGACAAATCGTTATGCCGGCCGAGTTCCGACGGATGGACCGCATTGAACCGGGTCAGGAGTTCGACGTCGAACGTATTGATCAGGGGGAATATCGCCTTGTGCGACGTGAAGCTCCGCCGAACCTTGGCGTTACCGACTGGCTGCTTATGTGTCCGCAGAAGGGCTTCTTTGTTCCCATTGAATCTGAGATGACCGATACGCTGTGAAGTACTTAGTCGACGCCAACGTTCTCAGCGAGCTGACCAAATCTTCGCCCGATCCGCGTGTTGTAGCGTGGCTTCGAGCACAAGAGTCTCAAATCGCCATTGACCCCATCATTCTTGGAGAACTTCGGTTCGGAATTCTCATCCTTCCCAAAGGAAAGAAACGGACCGCATTGGAACGCTGGTTCGACGCCGGAGTTGGACGTCTCCATTGTCTGCCTTGGTCCTCAGACACCGGCTTGCAATGGGCGCAACTGCTGGCACGTCTCCGCACAACTGGGGAAGCAATGCCGGTCAAAGATAGCCTTATCGCAGCGACGGCGCTGGTCCACGAACTGGCTATCGCCACACGAAACCGTGCTGATTTCGTTCATGCTGGCGTGCGTATCGTCGATCCTTTTACTGGTTGAACTTAGGGGCTGAGTTTCTGATTCTCACAGAAGCCAGCAGTCTGGGTCGCTCAGTAAGCTATCTATAAAAGGGCTGCCAAGCCAACCAGCGCGGTCCGTATTTCGGTTCAGGCTTCCCGACTTCAAGCGCACCCAAATCCGGGGCCTTTCCTGAAAAGTCATCATTCACAGTAGGAATCAGCACTCCAGCATCCACCGCTTTACCTCCCGACTTCAACCGGAAATTTAATTCCATCGCGTGATAGACTGCATGGCGCTTGGTTGGGTCTGGAGGAACCATCTTTTCAAAAATGTCGAAATCCACTTCCATTCCATGCGCTTCCTGACCCGTCGCCGCACGCATATCAGCAAGCGTCGCAAAGCTCTTCCAATCTCCCGGCTTGGGTTCATAGTTCCGTTCGCCAGACTTTGGTCCTAACCAAAAATATTGCGCCGCAACACCTTTGTTCGGCCGGAAGCCATTGTAGTCTGAACTATACGCATCGGTCGCATTCGCCCAAGCCATAATCCCTCTGTCTGGAGTATCGCGACCAAGAAATAAATTATTGCGATAGTGGACATTTGAATAAGGATCGCGAATCACATGCTCGCCAATGATGGTGTTGTGAAACACAAATATACCTGCGGGCTTGGCAGAAAACTTAAACGACACTCCGCTGGGAACGTTGTACAGTAAGTTCCTGTAAAAATAGATTGGCCCACCAAACACAGGTTGTGAACTATAGCCGCCTTGCGCTGCGTTCACGCCTCGATTATTGAACACACGGACATTATGAACTCCCCCATCGGTCTCCACAAAATCATCATT
>JANMWO010000364.1:0-20768 GCA_031394025.1 Acidobacteriota bacterium | reverse complement strand
GGAATCGTTGCCCGAACTGAAGGCCGATGGCATTATCGCGGTTGGCGATCAGCCTGCTTACATTGCGGCACTGCTTGCCGAAAAAATGGCTCTGCGCTTCCATCCGTCACTTGCCATGGAACGGGCCACAAACAAATTCCTGGCCCGTCAGCAGTTTCAAAAAGCCGGAATGCGCACGCCATGGCATCAACTATTTAAAGTAAGTGAAAATCCACAGACGGTGGCAGATGCAGTTCCCTACCCTTGCGTGTTGAAACCCACCGGACTTTCAGCCAGCCGCGGCGTGATTCGCGCCAATAACACAACGGAATTTATTGCAGCGTTTCTTCGGATTCGTAAGCTACTAACAGCGCCCGACGTGCGCCACGACAACATCCTCGTCGAATCCTTCCTGCCTGGTCGCGAGTTTGCAGTAGAAGGTCTGATGACTGGCGGCCACTTCCGCACACTCGCAATTTTCGACAAGCCCGATCCGTTGGATGGACCATTTTTTGAAGAAACAATTTACGTCACTCCATCAAGGGAATCTGCCGCAACACAGCAGTTGATTGAAGACACCATACGGCAGGCAGCAACCGCTATCGGATTGACCGACGGACCCATTCATGGCGAGTTACGAATCAATGGCAACGAGGCTTGGATGTTGGAAGTGACTGGCCGTCCCATCGGCGGTTTGTGCGCTCAGTCGTTGCGCTTTGAAGGGGGAGTCTCGTTAGAAGAGCTGCTTCTGCGTCACGCCGTTGGGGAAGACGTATCGGCTCTGCAACGGGAGAAGCAAGCATCTGGAGTCATGATGATTCCTGTACCCCGTGGAGGGATTTTGGAAGGCGTCAGTGGCATTGCAGAGGCCAAGGCAGTGAGCGGGGTGGACGACGTAATCATTACAGCTAAGGAAGGATACCGGATGATTCCACTGCCCGAAGGATCAAGCTACTTGGGGTTCATTTTCGCTCACGCCCAAGAACCAAGCCAAGTGGAGCAGATTCTTCGCCTGGCTCATTCCAAAATCACCGTTTCCTTCCTGCCCGTACTTCCCGTTATTTAGCTTTTTGCGGAACAAAACCTGGAGGAAGTGCCGCACCTGCTCCAAAGAAATAATCGTCCATTTGCTTGATTAAGAATTCCTGCGCTTCGGCAGTGCCCAGGTTCAGACGGTATTCGTTCATGATCATCTTCATGTGCTCAATCCACATTTTCCAGGCTTCTTTGGAAACGTTTTCGTAAATCTTCTGTCCCAGGGGATGGCCTTCAAAAGGAACTTCATCAAGCCCCTGCATATCTTTCTGAAACTTGACGCAAAAAATCCTACGTCCCCCTTTATCTTCCGGGGTCAACGCCGTTAAACTACTGCCACAACCCATAAGAAATTCTCCTTTATCTATACTACTTAGTATAGATGCCAAAGGAACTGGAACGTTGCGGATGGGCACAATCACATCCCTTACATGCCGAATATCATGACGCTGAATGGGGCGTTCCCCTACATGACGACCAAATGCTTTTTGAGATGTTGAATTTGGAAGGAGCGCAGGCCGGTCTAAGCTGGCTGACCGTGCTGAAGAAGCGGGCCAGCTATCGCGAAGCTTTCGACAATTTTGATGCAGCGAAGATTGCCAATTACGATGACCAAAAGGTTGCTCAGTTACTGCAGAACGAAGGGATCATTCGCAATCGGCTGAAGGTGAACGCGGTCATCGGCAACGCCCGAGTGTACTTGGACATTCTCCATAGCGGGCAGAGTTTCAATCAGTATATCTGGCAATTCACTGGCGGCAAAACAATCATCAATCATTGGAAGAACATGCAGGAAGTCCCTGCCAAAACTCCGTTGAGTGATGCCATGAGCAAAGCCTTAGCCAAGCGCGGATTCAAATTTATAGGTTCCACCATTTGCTATGCGTTTCTGCAAGCAGTGGGAATGGTGGATGATCACACAGCGGATTGCTGGCGTCGTAAACACTAAGGTGTAAAGGTCACAGCGGATTCGGCACCGAACTTCCGATAGTTGCGGAATTCTATGACGTTCTTACTGCAATTGTTGGTGCCGCGGAAGCAACTGAGCGTTTCCGATTTCACGGGCAATAAGAATTTGCCAGCCCCCAGGCGGATAAACTCGTAGTCAATCACTGTTTCAACTTTGTCGATAGGGAAATCTTTCGGAACGTTGCGGGACTGCTTTTCAACCCTCAATACACGAGCTGTTTCTTTATCGAACCACACTGTTCCGCGATACGCAGGAGAGTAGGATTCACCCGGTGCCACAACACGCCAATGGGAATTTTCCTGCTTCACATAAAAGTTGTAAACCACTGAAGTACGCCCAACAATAATTTCCGTTGCGCGCAAAGGACGGAAATCGGCTTGCGTGGTGGCTTGCAGTAAATCTCGAATCGTTGTGCCAAATTCACCTGTGGACCATGATCCGGTTTCCTCCGCCTTGCCTTTGGATGGCTTGCCGTTCAACAGTACATTTTTGTAAATCTCTTTCCCATCCGAATAAATAAGATCGATGGAAATATTGTCCTGGGCTTGCCAATCGGTCTTGATGGTTGTGCTTTGGTAGCGAGTCGTAAGCTGCTTTACAGTGTAGTTGGGAAGTGCCTCAAAGAAGTTTTCTGCGACCTCTTTGGCCTTCTCAATTAGCGGGTCACCTTCACGGTCGGGGTCTGGCGCTGGCACCGTTGGACCAGCCGGAGGAACGTAGGGAACAGCATCACCAGGGCGACCCGTTGACGATTTTGAAGTCCGATCAACCGCCACCACTAAGGGCTCTTCTTCGCCATCTTTCTTGATGCGCGCAGTCGGACGAGCTCGAGTCAATTTTGGTGGACCATCTTCGTCCGCATTTTTCGGGTCAGCCGCTTCTCGTATTTCGTTAAAAGCGCCGCGAACCGGAGCGGGTTCCTGTTCCGCTTCCTTCTCTTTCCCTTTCCCTTTCTTGACAGTCTTCTCCGCCGGTTGCGCGTCATTTGATTGAACGTCGCGCTGAGGATTGGAGGAATCCTCATAAGTTTTTGCCTCAGTCGGGACCGGAACACGGGCCGCCACTTTCTCCTGTGCCGTTCCCGGCTTTTCCAACGTCACCCTACCAGCAAAATATTTACCGTTCTCATCGGTTCCATACTCCACCAAAATATGATCACCGGGTTCCACGCCATCCTGCTTGATTTCAGTCATGCCCTTAAAGTATTTGGTGCTGACATCTTGAGAAAAACGAACGATCCGTTTGTCTTCCGATTCCAGAATCAACGTCTCTTCCCCCAACTGACGTAACATGCCTCGCGTGCTTTTCAGCATTTCCATCTGCTGCTGTTTGGCTTTATCGGCAGCCTTCTTACCTTTACGAGGGAAAGGAATTCCTCCGCCTGGGAAACTGATCTGCCCGTAGGCGGAAGAGGCTGTGGTGAGGATCACCAACGCGCAGACAGAAAAGTAGGTCATGGTTTTTCAATCTGTAGACGGCAAACGGCCCCGGTTGGTTACCGATAAGTTAATCGATGACCATATGCGGTCAGGGTGACCATGGAGAGTCAGTGGGTTCATTCTCATGTTCCTGTTCGTCCAAGTGAATCTTTGGCAATAAAGTTGCTATTACCGATGTTGAATATAAAAAAGTTGCAAGGTCCGCACGTTGCAATGCAAGATCTGCATTCATATGAAATTGTTACCCACACATAAGCGAGATTTTCATTGTTAGATAAGGTGATGGCCAATGCCGAAGGTGCCATTGAATGGTTTGGCGGTCTCAGTTTATTTGCAGGCCAAGTAGTCCGAAATTCCTTTCGTCCACCTTTTGAGTTCACAGAAATTCTGAAACAGATTTTTGAAATTGGTTGGCGCTCTGCCCCACTCATCATCCTTTCCGGCTTATCCGTAGGCAGCGTTCTATCCATGCATACAAGGTCCACACTGGAACGGTTCGGTGCCGAATCCATGATCCCTACTGCCTTGGCCTTTGCTTTGGTAAAGGAAACAGGCCCCTTGGTAACCGGTCTGTTAGTTTCCGGCAGAGTAGGTGCAGGCATTGGTGCAGAACTTGGCGGCATGCGAGTTACTGAGCAGATTGATGCGCTGGAATCGCTGGCCGTGAATTCATTCAAATATCTGGTTGTGACTCGTGTTGTGGCCTGTGTCGTAGCCATGCCACTGCTCACCGTATTAATGAACTTTGCTGGAGTTTTAGGCGGCTTCTTTGCCGAAACAATCGTCAGTGGAAGCTCCTTCACTTTCTATTTCAATACAGCGTTCAGCAGTTTAAGTTTCTCTGATTATATTCCTCCAACCATTAAGACAACCGTCTTTGGATTCATCATTGGCACAACTTCCGCCTATCTTGGTTATAACGCCACTGGCGGGGCAGAAGGGGTTGGGCGCGCCGCCACGCAAAGCGTAGTGCTCTCATCTATCTTCCTTATTGTGTGCAACGTCCTTTTAGTAAAGTTCATTTTCTTTCTCTACCCTGGGAGCGGTTCATGAACACCGAACCTACACCAGCAATCCGATTCGATGGAGTTTCCAAGTCATTCGGTTCCCGTGTTGTGTTGAAGAATATTTCCTTCTCGGTAGCAACGGGTACCGCCTTCGTTCTTTTGGGACGCAGCGGCACTGGTAAAAGCGTCACTCTCAAACTGATTTGCGGACTTCTCAAGGCTGACTCAGGTTCCGTATTTGTAAACGGCGAAGACATTACAAATCTGGATAGCGATCAATTAGCGGCCACCCGAAAGCGCATCGGATTTCTGTTTCAAAGCGCAGCACTTTTCGATTCCATTTCCGTCGGAGAAAACGTAGCCTTTCCCCTTCGTCGCCATACCAGCAAGCCAGATGCAGAGATCCGTGAAGAAGCGAAAACTATTCTGGAAAAGCTGGGTCTGGGTAAGGAATATGACAGCATGCCCGGCGACCTTTCTGGTGGCATGCGCAAACGCGCCGGTCTTGCCCGAGCCTTGGCCGTGGAACCCTCCATCCTACTTGTCGATGAGCCCAGCGCCGGTTTGGACCCCATCACTGCAACTGAGATCGATGACTTGTTGATCGACGTGAAGACGAATCGCAAAGCGACTTTGGTGATTGTTACGCACAATATTCCCAGCGCCCGACGCATTGCCGACAGAATGGCTTTTTTAGACAATGGCCAACTGGTGGCCGAGGGAACGGTAGAAGAACTTGAAAAAAGTGAGCACCAATTGGTCAGAGATTTTATGAAGTCACGGCAGGGTGGATGAAAATGGAAACCACGAAAAAATTGATTGTGGGAATGTTCGTTGGAGGATGTTTACTCTTGTTCGGCCTGGGACTGTTTCTGATTGGCAACAGCAATCAGTTGTTCACCAAGTCTTTCAAAGTTTATGCAGAATTCTCCAAGATCACTGGCATTCAAAATGGTGGCAAAGTCCGCGTAGCAGGCATGGACGCTGGCACTGTTACACGCATCGAAGTGCCCACAGGGCCAGAAGGTAAGTTCCGCATTCATTTTCGTATTGTTGAAAAACTGCATCCCATCGTCAGACAGGATTCAGTTGCAACCATTCAAACTGACGGCCTTCTTGGAAATAAATATATTCAAATCGACGCCGGTTCCTCAAATGTGGAACTGGCCCTGAAGGATTCACAAATCCAATCCAAAGAACCCTTTGATTGGGGTGATCTGATGGATGAAATGAACGGCGTGGTCAAGCAGGTGAACGGTATTATGGCGGGCGTAAAAGATCAACTGGTCTCTACCTTGACAGAAATACAAGGCACCGCCAAATCGGCAAATCATTTGATCAAAGACGCCACTCCCAACGTGAAAAGCATTCTCGCATCCGCCGACAAAATTAGCGCCAACCTTCAGGAAATCATTGACGGAGTGCAGGAAGGCCAAGGCACCGTAGGAGCTTTATTTAAGGACAAAGAGTTATACGCAAGCATCAAGCGTAGCGCCGACAAGACTGAGAGGGTTGTAGATAATATTCGCGACACATCCGCCAGCGCAATGAAAATTGTCAATAAAGTGGAAGAGAGCGATATTGTTCCTGAAGTGCAGCGAAGTATCAAGAATCTGCAACAGATTACATTGCAGGTTAAAGATGCGGTGGATAAGTTTCAGTCCGCTTCCGGTGAGGGCGGCGTAGGTGAAAACTTGCAGAGAACGTTGGCAGATGCCCACGAAGCCATGTCCGACCTTTCCGACAACACCGAAGCCTTGAAACACAACTTCCTGTTCCGAGGCTTCTTTAAGAAGCGGGGCTTTTACGATCTGGGAGCTTTGACCACCCCGGAATATATGAGTCCTGCCTTTGCTAAAGGCTTCAAGAAACATCGTGTCTGGCTGGCCAGTGTTGACCTGTTCATCAAAGATGCCAAAGGACTGGAACTGCTCAGTGTTGAAGGTAAAGTCAAGCTGGATGAAGCGATGGTGGACATCTTGAAATTCCCTCGCAACGGACCACTGATGTTGGAAGGTTTCGCAGCGGAAGGGACGCCTGCTCAGCAACATCTGGTAGCCCGTCGCAGAGCGGTTCGCGTGCAGGCTTACATTGTCGACCGATTCCATTTACGCCCCTCCTATGTAGGTGTGGTTTCCATGGGTGCCGAACCAGCGGACAAAGGGACTGTTGTTGGATTTAAAGAAGGCGTGGGGATAGTTACTTTCTACAAATAGTCGCTCACCCCTTTGGCATGCAAAATGCACATACAATCTTGAGGCTTAAGTCAGATGAGTTACAAGAAAATCGGAATCATCATGATGATAGTTGGATTGCTTGGCGTCGTTGGTGGACGGCTGACTTACTCCACTGGAGAAAGTACATCGACTAATGCCACACAACAAAAACTCACCGAAAACTCGATACCGCCAGCAGCGGGCGCAATGGTGCTGTTTGTCTTTCCCGTTGTTGGAGTATTGGTTTTTTTTGGTGGGATCGCGCTTATTGTAATTGGTAAAAGGCCATTCCTATGGCACCAATGAAGTTGTAACTGACTGAATACGCAGTTTGGGAAAAGGAAAAGAACATGTTGATACTTTTGATTATTTTGTTATTGGTCTTCGGTGGTGGTGGCGGGTACTACGGCTACGGTCGTTGGGGCCACGGTGGTGGTGCAGGCGTGGGTCTCAGCACTATCCTGCTGATTTTGCTGATCGCATATCTCCTAGGGGTCCTTCCTCTTAGATGATGTGATCCCTTATTGGTTCCCGTGCTCCCCAGCATCAGCTTCCCGTATTTGGGCGAACTCTTTGTCCAGCTCTTCAATCTTGTCTTGGGAGCAATGTTCCAAATCCACAAGGCGGTTGCGGGCACCTTCAACCGCTCGAATTAGTTCATCTAATTTCAGATGCATTGTTTTGGTATCCCGTGTCTGGGTGTTCTGAATCAGAAACACCATCAGGAACGTAATAATGGTAGTCCCCGTGTTAATGACTAACTGCCATGTGTCAGAGAAGTGAAAGAATGGCCCACTTACTATCCAAACCAGAATAACTAAAACACCCATAGCGAATGAACTGGGTGCGCCAACCCGATCCGCTGTTAGGTTTGCAAACTCACGGAACCATTCTTCAACTTTGCTTCTTTGCTGAGGACTTGTCATACCGAACTTACCCGCAATCGACGGACCAAAGTACACCGTTTCGATTTGACACTTAGGCCACAAACGTGCTCCTAATTACATTGAGCTGAGCACCTTGTAGACTTGCCAACCGTACATGCCAGTTTTAAGAATTTAGTTTAAGAAAAAAGGTGAATAAAATGAAATTGATTATCGTAGCCGCACTGGCACTCTCCGTGCCCTTGCTTGCAAAAGACAAGAAGCCAACAATGCGCTTGGATGAAGCCGCCATGGTGCTAACAGAAGTGATGGGCGCCGCAGACAAAGGCATTCCCCAGGACATGCTTGAAAATGCTCATTGCATTGTGATTGTGCCCAACCTGAAAACGGCAGCGTTTTTGGTAGGTGGCAAGTATGGCAAGGGAGTTCTTTCCTGCAGAAACAAAAGTGGTAAAGGGTGGTCCGCACCAGGAACGGTTCGAATTGAAGGCGGCAGTGTAGGGTTCCAAATCGGCGGATCTTCTACTGATCTCATCATGCTCATCATGAATGAACGGGGAATGGACAAACTGCTTTCCAGCAAATTTACTTTGGGTGGCGAAGGCTCGGTGGCCGCAGGTCCTGTAGGACGCACCGCGACAGCCCAAACAGATGCCCAAATGAAAGCTGAAATCCTCTCCTGGTCCCGTTCCCAAGGATTGTTCGCCGGCCTTGCCCTGGAAGGTGCCACACTCCGACAGGATCTGGACGATAACGCCACTTTATATGGCCGAAAGGTTGAGAATCGGGAAATTGTGACCAAAGGAGTCACTGCTCCCAAGTCAGCAGCCAAGCTGCTTGCCTTGCTCAATAAGTACTCCTGGAAAGAACGTAAGTAACCATCAATATATTCACGGCCCGGTCAACTTCATGTTAACCGGGCCATGATACACTGCGGCAGGTCTAACATGACTTTAAGAACTTGCCTTCCTGTTTTCTGTCTTTTTCTGAATGCCGCAAACGTACAGCATACTTGCGAAATTAGTAATCGGTCAGGACAAACGAGACCATGCCATGGAAAGTTATTTGCGATTCATTGAGCAACGCTACGACGCAGCCGGAAGTCGAAATTTCTGGTTCACCAATGTGCGCATGATGCTGGACCTTGCCACTGCCACCAAGGAAACAGACAAAGTCGAACGATCCTGGCTCCTGCAACATTTCAGTCATAGTGCGAATCCAATCATCGCGCTTTACGCGCAGCTTGAACGTGACTTGTAATCAAGACATCTTCCATTGCCCCTGCAATGTCTGCACATATTCTAAGCGCAAAGCAAAACTTGCATTGGTTGAGCAGGCGGTTTCGCCTACTGCGGATCGTCGCAACTAAGGACTCGTTAGTTGGCACAACACGTGCTCCATAACAATCTATGAGCAAACACGACAATGAAGGAATACGAACCTACAACACAGTTTCAGCGCGACCAAAAGGTATGGGTCCTGGTTCTGCAGGCCAGTCTGGCGATACGCAGGGACTCTCCGACATCGCTGAGGCAGATTCAGAAAGTGTCGAGGAACTGATTGAAGAAGGGCAATTTTTTGAGGCGGCATTGATCAGCGGTGTGGAAGATGCAAACGATTCCGAAGTAGCCGAGGTACACACCAAACAAGTACCTGAAGACGACGTACCTTCTGAATATTTAACCGGAGATAGGGATTAGCGGATAACAAGGACATCAAAAATGACAGAACGTAATTCAGTGGTGGGGCTTTACAACACGCATGACGCAGCCGAAGAAGCTGTCAAGCAACTGCAACGTGCAGGGATCGACATGAGTACGCTGTCCATTGTTGGTAAGGATACTCATACCGATGAACACGTGGTGGGTTACTACAACAGCGGCGATCGTATGAAGTATTGGGGAAAGAACGGAGCGTATTGGGGAGGATTTTGGGGATTGCTGTTTGGGTCAGCAATGTTTGTGATTCCCGGTATTGGTCCCGTCTTGATGGCTGGTCCCATCGTCGCTTCCATCCTCGCAGCTCTTGAAGGAGCCGTGGTGTTCGGAGGTCTCAGCGCTCTTGGTGCCGGACTCTATGGAATAGGAATCCCCAACGATAGTATTATTCAATACGAACTGGCCATCAAGACCGACATGTTCCTACTGATGGTTCAGGGCACAGCGATAGAAGTGGACAAAGCGAAATCTATTCTGGAAACCACTAGTCACCTCAACGTCACAAAGCACTCCACCGATCAAATGACCCAATTAGCCAAAGCAAGCTAAAAACCGCTGAATTTCGGAGGCAAAAACATGTTAACAAACACAACGAATTTGAAGGGTTTTGTGATCCGAGCTACAGATGGCGAGCTTGGAACCGTAGATGATTTTTACTTCGATGATGACTCCTGGGCAGTTCGCTACCTCACCATTCAAACAGGCGGCTGGCTGGATCAGCGACGAGTTCTAATCTCGCCCATTTCCATCATTCATACCGATTGGCAAGCCAAACGATTGGACGTCTCTCTGACGAAAAAGCAAGTTGAGAACAGCCCGGATATGGATATCCACCGACCAATTTCCCGTCAGCACGAAGCGGAATATCTTGGTTATTATGGCTATCCATATTATTGGGGCGGCGTAAATCTTTGGGGCCCTGCGTTTTACCCGGCGGGCTTGGCGGTTCCATTAACGGTTCCCCAGGAAGTGGAGGTGGGAACCATCAGCGAACAGTCCGCTGATTCCCATCTGCACAGCTCCGAAACCGTCTCAGGGTACACTATTGAAGCAGTTGATGGAGAAATTGGCCATGTCCACGGCTTCATCGTGGACGACGAAGCTTGGGCCATTCGCTACATTGAAGTGGCTACACGAAATTGGTGGCCGGGCAAGAAGGTACTGGTTTCACCAGCATGGGTTAGGGAAGTAAGTTGGGTAGATTCAAAAGTGTCTGTAGGTCTAACTCGTGAAGTGATTCAAAACGGACCAGAGTATTTGGACTCCATGCCAATCACGCGTGAATATGAAAATAGGCTCTACTCGCATTATGGCAGGGCACCCTATTGGCTTCCCGGAGCTCAATCAAAGTCATAGTTCATATCAAGAACATTTAGGGGGGCTTCTGTATCCAGAAGCCCTTTTCCTTTTAAAGATATCGCCTGCTCCACGCGCAACGCCCCACCCTCGCTTTCCCATACTTGAATTTCCTGGGCTAGCAAGACTGAAGCGGCAACCGTAGTTCCATCAACTGGAACTGTGAAAAATAGCTTACCCAAGAAAACTCACCAGCTCTCGATTCACTTCCTCGGCATGCGTCCAGGTAATGCAATGCGGTCCATCTTTAATCACAACCTGCCGCGCACCTTGAATCAATTTGGCTGTCCGCAATCCAGTGGCGCTGATCGGCAAAATGCGATCGGCATCGCCATGAATCACCAATGTCGGCACATTCACTTTGGTCAAATCCTTACGGAAGTCCTCCAGCCAGGTAGCGACGCAAGCCAGGCTAGCCGTCGCCGAGCTACCCGCAGCGACGTTCCAACTGGCCTGCATAACTTGCTCACTAACGCGCTTCGGCATTAGGACATCGGTGTTGTAGAAATTTTTGAAGAAGTCTCCGAAAAAGGCGAACCTGTCTTTGACAATGCCTTTTTCAATCCCCTCGAAAACACTCTTATCCACTCCCTCTGGATTGCCAGCAGTTTTCAAAAGAAAGGGTGGAATACCAGAAATAAAAATCGCCTTGCTCACGCCCTTTGATCCATACTTTCCAAAGTAACGGGCCACTTCCCCACATCCCATAGAGAAGCCTGCCAGCGTAAAATCTTTCAACTCCAACTGCACAATAATTTTGTGCAGATCCTCAGTAAAGGTGTCGAAATCGTATCCCGAAGTTGGCTGGCTTGATTTACCAAAGCCTCGCCGATCATAGGTAACCACGCGGTGCCCCGCCGCCAGCAGAGGCGTTAGCTGCTTTTCCCAGGAAGCACCGTTCAGAGGATATCCATGAATCAGTACAATCGGATTCCCTGATCCGTGATCTTCATAGTAAAGATCTATGTTGCCTGAATTTTCTTTCCCCACAGTAATATATGGCACGCGATTTTGTCCTTCAAAGTAATTTTGGGAGTCGGCAAAAAACACCGACCCCTTGTTGTTTATTTTGAAGCAATCGGAATGCCAATGGCAGTTCCAATCACGTCACCAGTGATCACAATTTCCACTCGACGATTCTTTTGGCGACCTTCCGCTGTGTTGTTGGAAGCAGCAGGTTGACTCTCGCCAAAGCCCTTTGAAGTAACCGCGCCATCGGCCATTCCTGCTTTAGTTAGGTAATTGCGCACAGCCGTGCCATGATTCTCCGACAGCTTCTGGCAGCATTGGCCAGTTCTGCTTGGCTTGAAGCACGTTGCGCATCGTTTTCCTGCTTTAGACGATCCGCCTCAGATGCAGCCGCAGCCATCTTCGCGTCATTTGAATTCTTAGACGATCCGATTCAGTTCTAGCTGCAACCGTGTTGGCTTCGTTGACAATCTTCAGACGTGCCGCTTCCGCTTTTGCTGTAGATGCACTTGCTTCATTCAACTGCTTGACGCCTTGCACCAACGCTAGTTTCGTAGAGGTTATTCTGTAAAGCAATCTATTAGGTAAAAGCACCCGCAAAGTAAGGGACCGCCATTGGTCAAGTGACAAGTTGCGGCCAACTGTTCTTACCCCCTTTCGTCATCACGCAACTACCGTTTTCCGTTGGAGCTAGAAAAGTTGGCTCGTTCAATTCACAACTCCACCCGTCGCAGCCGGAGTGCATTCATAATCACCGAAAAGGAACTGAAAGTCATCGCTGCACTGGCAATCATTGGGCTAAGTAACAAGCCAAAAAAGGGGAACAACACTCCCGCCGCAATCGGAATTCCCAACACGTTATAGAAAAACGCGAAGAAAAGATTCTGCCGAATATTGCGCATAGTCGCCCTGCTCAACCGCCGTGCCCGCGCGATTCCACGCAGGTCACCCTGCACCAACGTGATGCCCGCACTCTCCATTGCAACATCGGTGCCAGTGCCCATCGCAATGCCCACATTGGCTTGAGCCAAGGCCGGGGCATCGTTAATTCCGTCTCCGGCCATAGCGATTACGTGATTCTGCAATTGAAGTTGCTTCACCACTTCCGCCTTCTTCTCTGGCAACACGTCCGCCTGAATGTCATCAATGCCCAACTTGCTAGCCACTGCCCGTGCCGTAGTCTGATTGTCTCCCGTCAACATCACCAGGCGGATGCCTTCCGCATGCAGCAGTTGGATAGCTTCTGGCGTGGATCCCTTGATTGGATCGGCAACTCCCACCAGACCAGCAGGCCGACCATCGATAGCCACCAGCATCACGGTTTGTCCTTGCTGACGAAGCTCTTCGGCACGTCGTAGAAGCTGCCCAGCGTCTACGGAAATTTCCTCAAACAGCTTGGCGCTGCCCACGGCCACAGTTCGGCCGTCAATCGTACCCTTAACCCCTTTACCCGTTATCGACGCAAAAGCTTCTGTCTTGGCCAGTTGCAATCCGCGCTGCTTTGCGCCTGCTACAATGGCACCGGCCAAGGGATGCTCACTGGCCATTTCCAGGCTTGCCAGCAGGCGGAGCATTTCTAAATCTTCCTTGCCATTGATCGATTCAATAGTTACAAGTTGGGGTTTACCTTCAGTCAGCGTTCCTGTTTTATCAATCACCAGAGTATCCACTTTCTCCAATGTTTCCAGGGCTTCAGCGTTTCGAATTAAAACGCCAACTTGAGCCCCACGCCCGGTGCCCACCATGATCGACATTGGCGTTGCCAGACCCAGCGCACAAGGGCAAGCAATAATCAGCACGGACACAGCATTCACCAGTGCATAAGCCAGCCGAGGTTCCGGACCCCAAATCGCCCACACAGCAAAGGTGATTACGGAAACTAAAATAACGGCTGGTACAAAGTAGGAAGCAACCACATCCGCAAGGCGTTGAATGGGTGCGCGAGTTCGCTGTGCATCACTCACCATCTTCACGATCTGTGCGAGAAGCGTTTCAGAGCCCACCCTATCTGCGCTCATGATGAAAGTGCCGGTGCCATTGACCGTGCCTCCAGTAACTTTGGCATCCACCAGTTTTTCTATGGGAATGGGTTCACCGGTAACCATCGATTCATCAACGCTGCTAGTTCCTTCCAGAACAACACCATCCACGGGAACTTTTTCACCTGGTCGGACACGGAGCCGGTTACCCACCATCACCCGGTCCAGCGGAATGTCTTCTTCACTCCCGTTCTCACGGACAATGCGCGCTGTTTTGGGCGCTAATCCCAGTAATGCTTTCAGCGCACTGCTGGTTTGGCTGCGGGCGCGCAATTCCAACACTTGGCCAAGCAACACCAACGTCACAATCACCGACGCCGGTTCAAAGTAAACCGCCATGTCTCCGTTCTTATCCCGGAACGAGGCGGCAATGAATTGTGGAAATAGTAAAGCAAAGACACTATAAAAATATGCTGACCCAGTCCCCAGTGCAATCAGCGTGAACATATTCAAATTCCGATTCACAATAGAAGTCCAACCGCGCTCAAAGAAGGGCCAGCCGCACCACAGCACCACCGGCGTCGCCAAGGCAAATTCAAGCCATAGCGATGGATTGGAACCAAGCAAATGCTGCAAAGGATCCCCTGGAATAAAGGAAGAAAGCATTAACAACAAAGTTGGCGCGGTGAGTGCCAGACTGATCCAAAACCTTCGAGTCATGTCCACCAGTTCAGGATTGATTTCATCCCCAGCAACTTGGGTCGGTTCCAGCGCCATACCGCAAATGGGGCAACTTCCTGGACCCATTTGACGCACTTCCGGGTGCATCGGACAAGTGTATTCAACCTGGTTGTCATTTGTTCCGGGCACTTCTACGGAACCAACTATACTCGCCACTTGTTTAAAATATGAGTCAGGGCTTTTGCGAAACTTTTCCGCACAGCCCTTACTGCAAAAATAGTGAGTCTCACCTTGATATTCGATTTTGTCGACCGCAGCAGCAGGGCCTATTTTCATACCGCAGACCGGGTCTACAACCAGTGTTGCTGCTGCTTTTGGCACACTCATATGCTTACTGGGCGGACCGGACGAAGCATGGGTCGGTCACTTCTGGAATAGTCAGCCTGGGCTTCATGTTCCGATGCGATATCGGCAGCGTGTGTGTCCTTTAAAATTTGCTTTGCACGCCGGACCCAATCTGAATCATCGCAGTGGACTGAGACAAGAATGCCTCCTTCCTTAATTAATCCTTCGTAGCGTTTCGCTTCGTATTCAGGCATGCCCAAGCCTGCCAGTCCACCCACCAATCCACCTGTCGCCGCGCCAGCACCAAGTCCCGCTAAGGCCCCTATGATTGGTCCCGCTGCAATGAAAGGTCCAATGCCCGGGATAGCCAATGCCCCAATGCCCGCCAGCCATCCCAGTGCTCCGCCCAGAACTCCTCCTGAAGCGGCACCTGTTACGGCACCTTCCGGGGCTTTGGAGCTCATCTCAACTTTGAAATCCTTGGTGCCGGAATTCGCCGGGATTAAAGCTGAGATATCCGTCATCCTAAACCCGCTCTCACACAGTGCCTCAACACCTTTCGATGTTTCTACTTCTGTGCGATAGATCCCAAAAACTGCCGTATTCTTTGCCATATTCTCCCTCCTTAAACTGTATTGCTGGACGGTGCAAATCATGCGCACCTTAATCCGACTGAGGCAATTACATTACCAAACTGCTTTAAGATGGACGTTTAGCTCACTAAGTGAATAACAGTATTGGACTTGTTGGGATGAACGGGTCCTGCCAAACAGAATCAGCAGTTCCCACATGCTGACCGGGGAGGGTCAGCATGACCGTAGAAGGTCACATCAAGTTGACCCATATGCACTAAACATCGTGCAGCACGGTTTAGATCAGGTGCAGGCTAGAGCAAATCGCATACGCACAGGCGCATGCAGTATTTCGTCTATTGGAGAAGTGGAAAACTTTCGTCGATAGTGCTTTTAGGGTGCCTTACGAATCATCCGAACCGTATTGGGCATCGCCAGGGTACCCCATCGGCGATCTGCGCTATATACCGGAATGCCTAATACTATGGCGGTGGCCAGACAGGCTCGATCCCCCAAAGACAGACCAGCATGGCGAGATAGACCAGCACATTCACGACTCATCTGATCGGTGAAATCCAGAACTGGCAAAGAAAGCTGATCAAGAATTGATTGAGCTTTCTCGCGAGTGGCACCGCCCCTGGTAATCAATTTATGGACAACCTCGGTGGCATTTACGGCTGAAATAGCAGATATGTCCAGAATTTTGTCTACTTCGTCAGCTCCAGGTTCATCTTGTAGCCAGGCGAGCACTGCCGAAGCATCCAGGATTGCTCCAGGATTGGGCACCCGTTCAGACGCCTTCGCGCTTAGCTTCGTTTTCACGGTCTAAGGAGAGATCGTCGGCAAGCGAATCACCGCTAGGGAGCAGTTCCCGAACCGCTTGGCGAGCTGCATTTCTACCAACAGCTTTCGGAAATAACTGTAAACAGCCATTTTCTATTGAAACCACGAGTTCTCCTCCGCCTTCTATACCCAATGTTTGTCTCATCTTAGAAGGTATTACCATTCTTCCAGATGTATCCACCATTACTGTTCCTGTGGCACCCATAGCTGAATTATGGCATTATTCTTATTTTATGGCAAGAAAAAAATTTATACGATGTATCATGGTTAACGGAATTTTCAGGAACCAACGCGATCCTGTGGTCCCCATTCAATAGGTTTAATATCCTCAATCACAAAGGCGTAGGATGCCGCGCCAAGTACAACCACAATGGCGACTGTGACAAATGCGTAAAAGAACGAACCAGTCTGTTCCACAATCACACCAGTCAGCAAAGGTGCTACCACCCCAGCCAAATTTCCGAACGCATTCTGCATTCCAGTCCATTTTCCGGCCACTGCGGGACCGGCCATGGTCTGCGTGATTGCCCAATGATTTCCTGTCGTAAACCCCAGTGCGAAGCATGCCAGGAAAAATAAGCCGAGGGAAACCGTGTCGCTGGCTGCCATGCTGGCAGGAAGCATCAAAGTATTCATCAGCAATCCGCCAGCGATAAAGCCTTTCCGGACTTTAGTTGGACTTCCACCTTGGGAAATGAGGCGATCCGCCCACCAGCCTGCCAGCACGGCGGCAACTCCAATCATCAGAAATGGAATGGATCCCAACACCGCCATGCGCTCAGTCGAAAAGTGTCTGGCCTTGATCAGGTAAGACGGGAACCAGGTAATCATGAAATACCAGGTATAGTTCAAGGCAAAGAGCCCAAAGAAAGTTCCCCAAACCGACCGAACCTGCAACAATTGCCACATGCTGGGCGTATAAACATTTGCTTTAACAGCGCTCACTTCGTCTTTGTGTTTGCGAGGTGCCCACATCATCCAACAGGGCAACCACAACAGTGCGCCGAAGCCCAGCACTTGAAACAGGAATCGCCAACCGTATTGGGCCACTACCAACCCGCCCACCAGGGTTCCCAAGGCTGGTCCTAACTTCGATCCGGCATCGATCAATGCGTTTGCTGTTCCGCGTTGGCTTTCTGCATAGTCGCTGGCAATGATTTTTGAAAATGCAGGGTAAGCCACAGACTCACCAAAGCCCAGCAACAACCGAAACCCCATCAGGCTGTAAAAGCCACCTACAAAGCCCGTTGCCGCTGTGGCCAATGACCAGATGAGGAATCCTACTCCGAAAACCACGTGTACTTCAAAGCGATCAATCAGCCAACCGGAGAGTAATTGACAAACGGCATATGTATAGAAGAACCCAGATAGCAGCATGCCCATTTGGGAGGGCGATAGGGAAAGTTCTTTGGTAATCTGTTCGGCTGAAACCGATAGGTTAGACCGGTCAATGTAGTTAATAAACACGGCCGCAACCAGCAAGGCCAGCAATCGCCATTGGGCGGCGGAAGATGCATGCGTAGCATCCGTACCTGAGTTCTGAAGTTTGTTCACTGGGGCGTATTGTGACACATTTACGCCCCCGGACACTGAGGAATTTTGAGCCTACGAGCGTAGGTTCAACAGGCCAGTACTATCAGAGAATTTTTCCACTTCCACACCAACACCATTCAGCAGTTGAACAAATAGATTTGCTACTGGAGTTTTGGCTTCCGATGCCAAATGTTGACCGCCGCGCAGTCCACCGGCATGACCGGCAACCAGCAGTGGCAGGTCGAAATTAGAATGCGCATTCCCGTCGCTCAACGCGCAACCATAGAGAATTGCCGAATGATCCAGCAACGATCCGTCCCCATCGGGCGTGGCCTTCAACTTCTCCACAAATTTAGCGAAGAGTTCCACGTGGAAACAATTGATCTTCGTCACTTTCTCAATAAAATCAGGATGCCCGCGATGGTGGGTCAGTGGATGATGCGGATCGGGAACACCAATTTCAGGATAGGTGCGGACGCTGCCTTCACGCCCCAACATCATGGTAGAAACGCGGGTTAGGTCAGATTGAAACGCAATCACTTGCAGGTCAAACATCAGCTTCACGTACTCAGCGTAATCAAACGGGATGCCCGAAGGCTTTTCCGAAGGTGGGGTCAACGGATCTTTTTCAGCCAGGGCAATGCGCATTTCCACTTCGCGAATGCCGGTTAGAAATTCGTCCATCTTGCGGCGATCATCCACGCCCAAACTAGTCATCAGGCTTTGGGTATTTTCGCGAGTCTGATCCAGAATACTTTTGCGATAGATGGCCCTGCGCGCGCGAACATCGGCAGGAAGACTGGGGTCAACCGTGCCGAAGAGGCGTTCAAAAACTGAGCGTGGATTTACTTCCACGGCCAATGGAGTTTCGGCGTTTTTCCAAGACAGGCTGTTGGTGTAAGCGCAGCTCGATCCAGTGTCGCAATTGCCCACCATACGAGCATCTTCGCAACCCAGTTGCAGCGATGCCACACGGGTTTGTGATGCAAAGCGTTGCGCGGCAATCTGATCGAAAGTGACGCCAGCGCGCACATCAGGACCAGCAGTATACTTTGGTTCCGCACCGGAAAGGAAGCTACCAGCAGCCTTGGCATGGCCTCCACCCTTGGCGACATTGGCGATGTTGTTTGCTAGCCCGGAAAGAACCGTGATGTCTTGGCGGAATGGCTCAAGAGGCTTCAAAATGCGGGTGTAGGCGAAGTTGGTTCCTGTCTCTGCCGGTTTCCAATCCTTCATCACAATACCGTTGGGCACATAGACTACAGCCACTCGACGCGCTTGACTGGCGATCTTCGCCGGAGCCGCAAACGCTGGTCGCATAGCATCCAACATGGGTAAAGCAATGGCGGCACCTAGGCCTCGCAATAAGGTTCTGCGGTTCAGGTGCTTGGATGTAATGTAGTTCATTTTGAGGCTCTCTCTTGCGTAACTTTGAGGGTAGCGCGTCGATTTTGGAACGGAAGGCTGTTCACGATTCCTAAAACCAGTTGCGAAACTTTGTAATCGGACGAAGGCAATTTGGCGGTGATGCTGGCCAGCACTGGACGGTCGTGCCGCTCCACCCCACGACCCAGCGCATAGATCATTAACTTTTCAGTCAAGCCGTCAAGGAACGCTGCGCGATCTTCTTTCAACAGACTCTTTAAGGCAACGGGAGTTTTAAAGGTGCGTCCGTCAGGCAAAGTACCAGAAGCATCGACTGGTAATTTTCCATCCACAGTGCGCCAAGCGCCAATGGCGTTAAAATTTTCCAGACCAAAGCCTAAAGGGTCCATGCGCGAATGACAGGAAGCGCACGCGGGATTCTTGCGATGTTCTTCCATTTGCTGTCGCAATGTACCCGAGCCAGCCTTCGCTTCTTCTAGCGGTGGAACACCTGGGGGCGGAGGCGGTGGGGGCGCGTTTAATAAATTTTCCAGAATCCATTTTCCACGCAGAACAGGCGACGTTCGGGTGGAATAGGATGAGACTGTCAGAATGCTGGCATGAGCCAGAACACCACCGCCGCGTTCTGAGTTGGTCATATCGACACGGCGGAACTCAGGTCCCATAACATCGGGGATGCCATAAAAACGGGCCAACCGTTCATTCAAGAACGTGTATTTAGCATCCAGTAATTCCAGCACACTGCCATCGTTACGAACCAGATTGTCAATGAATAATTCCGTCTCGCGCCTCATGGACTGACGCAAACTTTCCTCAAACATAGGGAAGCGTTCCAGGTCTGGTCGAACAACGTCAATGTTCTTAAATTGCAACCACTGACCAGCAAAGTTTTCGACCAGGGCAACGGATTTGGGATCACGCAACATGCGCTTTACCTGCACTTCGAGGACTGTCGGTTGGCGCAGCGTTCCCTGCCCTGCTATGCGAAGCAATTCCGCATCGGGCATGCTGCTCCACAAGAAATACGACAGCCGAGAAGCTAATTCATAAGCATTCACTGGGGCAGCAGTGCTTCCGGTGGGCGGAGTTTGATCTTTCTCAATTCGATACAGAAAATCGGGAGATACCAAAACTGCCTGCAACGCCGTGGCAATGCCTTCTTCCAGCGAATCCCCTTGTTTACGTGCAAGCATAACGAATTTGGCGAACTGCTCTACTTCCGCAGTGGTTGCAGGACGCCGAAATGCCCGACCAGCAAAATCTTTCAAAATCACCCGAACGCAAGAATCGACGTGTTTTCCAGCAGCATGTCCGCACACATACACTTTCTTCAGACTCACTGGCGAAGCGGCCAGGACCTGATTAAACGGACCGCCAACATCCAGCGATTCAAACCGGTTATCGACGCGCTTTTCCAGACCATCCGTCTTGATTTTGGTGCCGTACTTGCGCATGGTCTCAATATCTTTCTCGCTGAGTTTCCCGCGAACGGATATCAAAGCTTCTGGAGGACGTTTAGAAGGTTCCGGTCCATTATATGCAGGCGGCAATCCATGGTACGGCTTCAAATACGTAGCTGAAAGTAAGTGTTCCCCGGCTGTAACGCGGGTACGCACTTCCACCATTTGACCTTCCAGATCGGTCGCATCCACTTCAAATTCTTTGACCTTTTTGCCGTCAATGAAAAATGCCGGATGCGCAGGTTCCGATTGGTTGGGACGGTGCCCGTTCAGAACAATACGGAAACTATAATCAGCATCTACCGGAAAGCGATGTACGAAGTGCGCCGAATGAATGGTGCTCAGACCAGTGAAATCATAGTGGAACAAATCCTTGGGAAGTGAGTTTTGTCCGCG
>JANMWO010000356.1:0-4949 GCA_031394025.1 Acidobacteriota bacterium | reverse complement strand
ACCAGTTACCCTGGCATGGTTTGGTACAAAGGCATGCTATGGATGAGCTACTATTCTTCGCATGAAGGCAAGACAAACATCTATCTGTCAAAGATCAAATTGAACCCATGATGCGACGGGTATTTGTGGTCATTTTCGTTGGTTTGCTGGTTGGCTGGGGTGCATGGTTAATACGCCTTTGCGATGAAATTCGTCTGCAATCGACAGTGGATGAGGCAAAGCCCGCTGATGTGATTTTAGTATTGGGCGCTGCTGAATATCGTGGACGACCCTCGCCGGTTTTGAAGGCCCGTCTGGATCACGGCCTAACATTGTATGGCAAGGGATTCGCGGGAATGATGATGACAACCGGCGGTGCCGGAGGCGACCCCGATTTCACAGAAGGCGGGGTGGCGCGCAATTATTTGATCAAGAAAGGCGTCCCCAGCGAACAGATTATTTTGGAAGCTGAAGGGGAAAGCACCGTCCATTCCGTAGTGGCAGCTGCTGAGATCATGAAGCGGATGAATTTGAAAACCTGCATTGCGGTTAGCGATGGGTATCATTTGTTTCGAACCAAGAAATTGCTTGAGGCACAGGGCGTGGTGGCATTCGGCTCACCGCGTCCAGGTACCAGCAAGGGATCGTGGCGTGACTGGTGGCTCTATTTAAGGCAAGCAGTGGGGTATACGTTCTGGCTAACGGGATTGACTATTTAGGTTTGCAACCGGAAGTCTCGGGCAAACGTTGCCACCCGTCGTATTGTTTCGCTAATGTCCTGTTCCGATGTTCTTGGATTGATGGTACACAGCCGTAAACATGCTTCCCCTCTAAGCCGCGTGGAAGTCAGAAATGCATATCCGTCCTGCAACATTTGGTCTATCACGTAGCTTTGCGCGGCATCACCTGCGGCAAAGCGGAAACACACAATTCCCATTTGTGCGGAAGTCACAACTTGGCAATCGGGCATGGCCCGCAGTTCCTGTTCGGCGAACTCTGCCAGTGCAAAGCCCCGCGCGACAGCCTGGCGATAAGCATTCATTCCAAATGTGTTGAGGGAAAGCCAAACCTTCAATGCACGAAAGCCGCGGGTCAGTTGAATGCCGTAATCACAAGGATGGATTTCTTCATCGCCTTTGCGGACGTCGCGTAAATATTCCGGCATTACACGGAAGGTGGTCTTAAGCTGACGGGCATCACGCAACAACACGCACCCGCATTCAAACGATTGGAACAGCCATTTGTGCGGGTCCAAAGAAAGCGAATCGGCGCGCTCCAGTCCATGCAACAACTGTCGACCTTGATCGCAAATCACAGTCGCAGCACCGTAAGCCCCGTCGATATGAAACCACAGTTTTTCAGCGGCGCAAATGTCTGCCAGTGCATTCAGCGGATCCACCGCGCCGGTGTTGGTTGTACCGGCATTGGCGACAACGCAGAATGGTCGCAGGCCAGCGTTCCTGTCCTGTTGGATAGCCTGCTGCAACGCCTCAACAGGTAGCCGAAAATGCGAATCACTTTCCAGATGGCGGATCTGATCGGGCTTGAATCCGATCACGGCCAGTGCCCGATCTACAGAGGAATGAGTCTGGTCCGATAGATACACAATGGCACCTTCCGTGTGGTCCTCCAGAATTGCGTGTCGCGCCGCAGTTAAGGCTGTAAGATTTGCAACAGAGCCGCCGCTTACCAGAATGCCACCGCCGGTTTCCGGCAAGCCGCAAAAGCCACGCAGCCAATCAATAACCGTTGCCTCAAGTGCTGCTGCCCCCGACCCGCCCAACCACGTCCCATTAAAAATATTCAAACCGGAGGCAAGGGCATCGGCCATGGCACTGACAAAATTATTGGGCGATGGTACAAAGGCAAAGAAGCGCGGATGATCTACACGCAGACAGTTGGGAAATATTTCACGATCCAGAAAATCCAGCAACTGATGCGGGTCGGATGGTTCGTTTGCGGGCGGGTGGTTCAACAGGCCATGCAGTTGTTGCGGCAAGGCCTTCGCTCCCACAGATTTGTTGTGGAGGTTGGTGAAATGTTCGACGAGAAGGTCCACAACACGATAGCCAAGCCGCCGCATCTGTTCGGGGGCCAACTCAAGTCGCGATTCGTCATTCATGGTGATCTCCTCTCAAAAAATCCAATTGTGACACGCGATGGGCTCGCAGAATGTTGCATTTTCCGGGACGCGTGTTATTCTAGGAAAACGGACCTGGAAGTCAGGGGACGTAGCTCAGTTGGTTAGAGCGCCGGCCTGTCACGCCGGAGGTCGCGGGTTCGAGCCCCGTCGTCCCCGCCATAACTTCTTAAAGTCCGGATAATTTTGAAACGAAAGGGAGCCCCAATTGCTCCCTTTCGCTATTTTCGGAGGTTCCCGTTTATGATGCACGCCATGCAACAACCTAAGATCACTTTGGTGAATTCGCCAGAGTATCGCGAACATTATTCCAACAGCGTCCAGATCCGCACCAGCTTGTGGGATCTGTTTCTGCTGTTTGGAACGGTGAACCAGACCGCGCCAGATTCCGTCACCATCCACAACTTCGAAGGGATTTATCTTTCGCCTCAGCAGGCCAAGATGCTTTCGAATGTGTTGCTGCAAAATGTGCAACAGTACGAAGCCACTTTCGGCGAAATCAAACTGGAACCACAACAGACACCAGCCAGCGCAGTTCAATAAAGTTATTTAGCAGGAAACGGGGCACTAGCTGGTTCAATGCCAGCGGCTTTGATACGATCCAGCACCTGAAACGTAACTGCCGACTTGGTTAACCCGCTGCCCAATCGCTTTTCACACCAGATGACTAACTTCAATTCCAGATGAGTTGGCGTCAACCCTGGGTCCGCCAAAACCATCGGCATTGGCTCTTTGAGCACTCCGTCAGTTGCCAGGGCTGCTTCCAAAGCTAACTTGCGCACTGCATTATGGTCCGATCTTGCGGAAACACAAATGGGGATAAACACGGCGGTCAGTTGACTGGGATGGTTGAAGTTCAACAAAGTCCCTGAGGTGATCTTTGAGTTTGGGATCACCACTGTGGAATTGCCAGTTGTCAGCAAACGCGTTGTGCGCCAACCAATATCCGTTACTGTTCCTTCTTCTTCCTGTGAAATGCGGATGTAATCGCCCACAGAAATTGGCGTTTCCACCATGATGTGCAGCCCGGCAAAAAAGTTTTCCAGAGTATCTTTTAAGGCCAGCGCCACCGCCAAGCCGCCCACTCCTAACGCGGTCAGCATCGGCGTTACATCCATTCCAAAGGCTCGCAGCAGGGCCACTGTTCCAGCCCCGAAAACAAAGACGCGGATCAGCGCTCTGGACATGCCTGCGGTGGCAATGGGCAGGTTTTCATCGCGCCCATAATTTGCCAGAATCTGAATTGCAGCGGAGGCAACCACCAAAGTAAGGCTGATGATGAGGAAGGCGGCAATGCTCAACCGTATCCAGCTTAAATGCTGCTCACTGAAATCGCCCATGTGCGCTGCAAGGTCCAATGCCGCAGCAAAACACCACAGCAGGGAAGGAGTTTTCAGAGCACGTGCCAGCAATGCCGCCGGGGAAGATTCACTGATGGCATTGCTTTTCAGCACATGAATGCACCATTGCCGCAGGGCTAACGCTGCGGCTGTAGTCAAAGCAATTAGAAGTGCAGATTGAGTGAACCTATCCATGTCGGCAACCTAAATTATGAGCCTTTCGCGGCCTTTGTGTCATCCTATTGATTTAGGGTCCCCTCCAAAATTCTTATGATTGAGCTGACAGGAGTGCAGAAGCACTTTGAAGGCAAGAAGCGAGTGACCGCTCTTGCCGGAGTTAATTTGAAAATTGAAAAAGGCGAAATGGTTGCCCTGGTTGGTCCATCCGGATCAGGCAAATCCACTTTGCTGAATCTCATTGGGGGCTTGGATCGGCCTACTGCTGGAGACATCCGCTTGGATGGTCAACTGCTAAGCGGACTGAATGACGACGATTTAACCCGCGTGCGGCGCGACAAAATCGGCTTCATTTTCCAATTCTTTAATCTTCTGCCCACGTTGTCCTGTATTGAAAACGTAGCACTGCCATTGCATCTTCGCAATTGGCCCTCCACAAAAATCCGCGAACGTGCATTGGAATTGTTGGGTCTGGTGAACCTTAACCATCGGCTGGACCACTTGCCCGAAGAGTTGTCCGGTGGGGAACGGCAGCGTGTGGCCATCGCCAGGGCATTGAGTGTTTATCCGCCAGTTTTGTTGGCCGATGAACCAACTGGCAATCTTGATTCTGCCACTGGTGCGGAGATCCTGAAGCTGATGCGCGATGTGAACGAGCGTCTGGGCGCTACAGTATTGGTGGTGACGCATGATCGCGGAGTTGCCGATAGTTGTAGTCGGCAAATTTCTCTGCGCGATGGCTTGGTCATTGAGGACCTGCGTCGGGAGCATGTGCGCAAATGAAACTCCTGCATCTGATCAGTTGGCAATATACGCGCAAACATGGGTTGCGCACAGTGCTTACCACGGTGGGTATTGTGTTGGGTGTGGCTGTGTTTGTTGGAATGCACACCGCCAATCAATCTGTGCTGGAAGCTTTTCATAAGACAGTGAATCGCATTGCCGGTGCAACGGAACTACAAATCACAGCCGGTGAGCCGGGCTTTGCTGAAGAGATTCTGGAAAAGGTGCAGTCCATTCCAGAAGTGCGTGTGGCGGTGCCGGTGATTGAAGCCAGCATTAATCCCAAGTTGAAAACTCCTGGCAACATTCTGGTCTTGGCCGTGGACATGACCGGCGATAGCAGCCTGCGTGATTACGATTTGGATGACGGTGGCGAAGCAGTGATTGATGATCCCCTGATATTTCTTGCGCAACCCGATTCGCTAATGGTGACGCGTGAATTTGCCAAAGCCAATGGTCTTGCCATCAATTCCAAAGTATCCATGGAAACCATGCAGGGGCCTAAAACGTTTACCGTGCGCGGCATCATG
>JANMWO010000349.1:0-2443 GCA_031394025.1 Acidobacteriota bacterium | reverse complement strand
CCACTTTATTCAAAGCGACCACGATGTACGGAACGCCTACTTGGCGCGCCAGCAGAATATGTTCCCGAGTCTGCGGCATGGGGCCATCGGTGGCCGCCACAACCAGAATCGCGCCGTCCATTTGCGCTGCACCGGTGATCATGTTCTTGATGTAATCAGCGTGGCCTGGGCAATCGACGTGGGCGTAGTGCCGATTCGCTGTTTCATATTCCAACGTGGGAAGCGGCAATCGTGATACCACGAGCCTTTTCTTCCGGCGCGTTGTCGATGGAATCGAAACTGCGGAAAGTGTTCTTCGGGTTATGCTTGGACAGCGTCTTGGTGATCGCCGCCGTCAGCGTGGTCTTGCCGTGATCAATGTGGCCGATGGTGCCGATGTTTACGTGCGGTTTGGATCGATCAAATTTTTCCTTAGCCATGGGTTCTCCTACGATGTTAAAGGTCTACGGGCTGGTTGCCCGACCTTGTGTAGATTGAAGCGGAAACTATGGAGCCGATGACCAGGATTGAACTGGTGACCTCGTCCTTACCAAGGACGCGCTCTACCAACTGAGCTACATCGGCCCGTTAACTTAAACTTGCCCTATCCGACTGGTAAACCAACCCGGAGATGAATGGTGGACAGGGAAGGATTCGAACCTTCGTAGCCCGAAGGCGGCGGGTTTACAGCCCGCTGCTTTTGACCGCTCAGCCACCTGTCCAGGAACTCCTCAAAAAGGGCACTCAATTCACAGACAAGCACTTACGGGCAAGCGTCTGTAAGCAAGCAATTTTAGTTTAGCATAGAGTTTTGATTCGATGAGAAAGTTTGACGGTGCCCTCTCCGCTTTTCTACAATAGAGAAGGTAGTGCGGGGGTAACTCAATGGTAGAGTCACAGCCTTCCAAGCTGTTGGTTGCCGGTTCGATCCCGGTCCCCCGCTCCATCTTCAAAACAACACCAAGCTGAAATCGTGCAAGTTTCTATCGATTGCTGACCTTAGCAGCTCTGAGGAGACGGCGGGTGGAATAACAATCTCCGCATACAAATCCCTCAGCAGATTCAACCGCTGAATCGCATAAAGGTTCAGTATCGGGGATGTATCCGATACAACAATCAACGCTCAGCAAGCCCCTGTACACGACGGAGATCCTGCTGCATCTCTTCGAATCCATAGTGAACTGGAATCCGTCGGCTCGCCAGAACCCGTTGGAAGTCTAACTGAGGCAAGCCCGACAACTCAGCGGCTTGCCCAAGCGTAAGTCTTTCTCTTTGAAATAAGGTAAGCGCGAGTTCCGTCAGTAATTCAGCTTCAGTCAACTTAGTTGATTCAAAAAGGCCATCTGGGAAAGTTACCGTCATAGTTCCGCCTACTTGAATTGTAACGCCTGATTGGCCGCAACTAAGTCCTAAGCCTGTGGCTGCGGATTAAAGTAAAGCGTCTTCCCAGCACACACATTGGGTCTGGCCCATTTTAGTAAGCTCTTTTCTTGAGCGATTAAGATTAGAAACAGGATTCCTATTTCACTGCTGGCTTCAGAAGTTGCTGGACCAGATCTTTCAGCGTGGACAGATCATCGCTGCCGTCTCCTGCATATCGGATCACACCTTCGCGATCAACAACCACATAGAGTGGGATTGCAAATTTCACACCCTGCATGTTGCCAAACATTTTCCATAGAAAATCTTTTTCACCTTGCGCTCGAATCACTTGAGGGAAGGATAATTCCTTTTCTCGGATGAGTTTTTCAGCCGTCACCCGGCGCTCTGGTTCGTCTACGTTGATGCCGATTACCGACACATCCTTTTGATAATCGCGGGCAACCGAATCCATTGCTACCAGCTTGGCAACGCAAGGAGCACACCAGGATGCCCAAAAATCAATGACATGAATCTTGCCACGGAAATCGGAGGAGCGAATCAACTTGCCTTCGTTGGTTTCTACCGAAAACGACGGGATCGGTGTATTGATCGTGGGTACCGTTAATGTCGAGACTCGGAAAGTAATGGACAGACCTGATGGGTCAAGTTCGGCGACTTGTAGGGGCAGCCCACAGACATCCATAATCTCTTCCAGCTTACGGTATTCGCCAGCACCGTAAAGTCTCCCATCGTTGTTTAGGTCCAAACCAATCGTTGTTCCTTTCGTGGAGTCATTGCGATCAAATACGCCATCTCCGTTGAGGTCCAGAACCATCAGTCCCATCTCGCAACCGGGAAGTTTCAGCCTGCCTTCTGCGCGATAGACTGGCTCCCAGTAAAGATCTTCGCTAATCTTGCCATCCCTTTCTGAACGGCTATATCCCAAAAGGTATTGTAAGGATTTGAACGATCCAAGGGTACGTTTGATCAGAACCAACGATTTCTGACCGTTCAACAAAACCATTGACGACGGCTCCGCATCGGGAAGGTGCACCACCACGCCGAGTAATGGAGCAGGTGTTCGTTCCAGGCTAGCTTTCAG
>JANMWO010000335.1:0-3327 GCA_031394025.1 Acidobacteriota bacterium | reverse complement strand
ATAGGCGTGGTCGTCTTCCATCGCCTTCAGCAGCAAGGGAACAACTGTCGCATCGTTCAAGACGCCAAGGTAACTGGCCGACATCCCTCGAATCCGGTGCTGCTTGTCACCCAGCGCCTGCTGCAACGTCGTCGCGAAGAGATCTCGTAACGCGGGCGTCACGGATTCCAACCCTTTGGCGCGGTATCCATTCACTTCAATCAGTGCAAAGGCGATCTCCAGCTTCTTCTCCTGTACCGTCGCCTGTTCGAACGCGGCCATTAACTTCGCACGTTCACGCCGTTGACCCCTGCGGCGGTTAATCGCCCGGACCAACAGAAACAGCCCCGCCGCGATCACCAACCCCGCGAACGCCATGGGGATGGCTTGATCGATCACATAGTCCTGGGTATCGAACGACAGGCGCTTCCACACCCAGACGCCGGTAATGACGACACCGACGAGGATCACGATGGCAACCAGATTGGTCTGGCCTGATTCAGAACGAGTGCTCATGGGGAAAGCATCATAGCAGGATGCTGAAAAAGTCCGCCAGCGGCAAAGCCCGTGGCAGGGAGAAGGGACTGGTCTTTCTGGTCTATTCGGTCTGTCTGGTTCATTTGCTTGAACAAGACTAACCAGATAGACGAGACAGACCAGATAGACCAGACTGATTCACCCCGTCTCGCACCTCCCGCGTCACCGTCCATAGGCACGCGGGGGAAGACTATTTAGCCCGCCATTTTCCTTTCAGCTCTGCAACCAAGTTTTAGGCGACGGCTTCAAGGCCACGTTCTTGCACCAGGTGCAGCAACTTAAGGGCGGTTCCAGTGGGCCGCTTTTGGCCGATCTCCCACTTCTGCACCGTCGAAACGCTTGTGTTCAGGAGGCGGGCAAACACTGCCTGGCTAACCCGTGAGGACTCGCGGATATGTTTGATTTGCTTCGGCCTCAGCGGCGAAACCGGCGGCAGGCACAGTCGGTTGAATTCGCGTAGCGTGACCTGACCCATCACGCCCGCCCTGTGCAGTCCCTTGGCCGTGTCGTGGACGGCTTCAAGAATGGCTGATTTAGTTTTTCTCATCGCAATGCACCTCCATCAATTCCTCTGCCCGCTGTGCCTGGCCAAGCGCCTGCGCCGTCAGTGACAACAGGTACGCGGCCAGTTGCTTCAACGCGTCTTCTTCATCCTTATCGATGTTGCTGCGCTCGTTCTTCGGGAAGCCGTACACGAACACCCAGCGGGTTCCCTTGTTGCTGGCGACCAGCGTGCGAAATCCGCCACGCTTCCCCTGTCCAGGCCGCGCAATCCGTTTTTTCAGCAGCCCGCCTCCGAGATCAGCGTCATACAGCCCTGCCGTCATTTCACGCACGGCGGTACACAGGCTGGGCGTAGTCAGTCCTTGTTTGCGCGCCCAGCGATCGAACCATCGGGTCTTGTACACCGCCATGCCACATCTCCCACAGTTCACTATATAGCACTAAGTGCTATGCGAGCAAGTCAAACTTACGTCCCGCAATCCGTTACAGCATCCCCACTTGTGCGAGCGCCACGCGCCCATCGACCGCTTCGAGCGAACCATCCACCACCAGCAGGTGTGGCGCAAAGACGTGGTGGAATGGACTGCACCCACGTTGGTGAAAAGGAAGTAGATGGGATGGGCAGCCCGGTCATCCTCTTGCTCGCGGAACGCGTGCACACGAGGATCAACCAAACAGACCAGACCAACCACGCGTCTCGCCCATCTCGCGCTTCACACGTCCATGGCCGAGTTCACCTACCGCCGATGCATTTCATTCCAAACTCGAAGAATAGAATGTCCCGGCTTTCTCTTACTGAAAACGGCTTTCACTTTTCCGTCGAACTGTCCGATTGCAAAGTGCAATGTCAAGCAATGACCCCGCAATTCGCTCTCCCGATTGAGCGTCGCACACGAACGGATATACCTCTGCTGGTGAATGAATCTTGAACGAAGAGCGCAGACAAGTTAGTATCAGCCGCTCCTTTCCCCTAAATCTCACCAGAGAGTTCGAGGTCCTAGTGGCAACCAACCAAATAAGTCCATCAGCCGCAACGCGAGGCATTCAGCTCCAGCTGATCGCACCTCCCCGCCGTCCTCTTCCTGTTGCAATAGTTGAGCCGAAAGGCGTCGTATACACAAAACATTGGGTCGTTGAACTACTCCTCGATCTGAGCGGCTACTGCTCGGATAAAAACCTGGTGGATGCCCTGGCAGTCGAACCAGCAGCCGGTGATGGCGCATTTCTCGGTCCTATGGTCGAGCGCCTGGTGGAGTCGTGTCGGAATTTTGGTCGATCATTGTCAGAATGCCAACATTCCTTAATCGCATACGAGCTGGATGAGGAGAGTGCTGCTCGTGCGCGCGCTCTTGCCCAAAGTATCCTAATGACTCGTGGGGTAAAGCGCCCGCTAGCCAAACGACTGGCCGACGCGTGGGTGTTAAACCGTGATTACCTCTTCGATGCCGGTAACCGACAGGCTGATTTCATTATCGGAAACCCTCCATACGTACGACTTGAGGATATTCCAGATGAAACGGCCTCAGTCTACCGCAGTGCGTATCCGACGATGCGCGGTCGGGCTGACCTCTATGTGGCCTTTTTTGAAGCCGCACTTCGTCAGCTGAAGGCCGGCGGTGTATGCGCATTTATCTGCGCTGACCGATGGATGCGTAACCAATATGGGGCAGAACTGCGGCAGCTTATTACCTCAGCGTACAGTGTTGAAATGCTCCTGAGCATGCACCACGCCAATGCCTTCGACGATGAAGTGGACGCCTATCCGGCGATCACGGTGATTCGACACACAAAACAGCAGTCGACCGTTGTGGCAAGTGCCGATCAGGTAGCGGAGAACATTCAGCCAAGACTATTGGCGACGACGCTCCAGACAAACAGCCGCGACATTCTGCCCCAAGGTATCCATCGGGCAGTGGTGAAAACATGGTTCAAAGGAACAGACCCATGGCCCTGCCATTCCCCAGAACAGTTGGCACTCCTCCGGCGACTCGAAGATCGGTTTCCTCCCCTCGAGATGAATGCCAAAGTGGGTATCGGCGTCGCCACTGGCAACGACAGCGTCTACATCACGACAGACGAGAACCTTGTGGAGCCTTCCCGCCTCCTAAAGCTCGCTCTCGCAAAAGATCTGGCAGGCGGAACGGTGCGATGGTCAGGGCACTATCTGGTGAATCCATGGAACCATGACGGGCTCGTCAATCTGAAAACCTATCCGAAGTTACGAGCCTACTACGAGCAACATGCGGCAGCCCTGAAGAAGCGCCACACAGCGGAGAAGAATGCCGGCAAGTGGTACAAGACTATTGA
>JANMWO010000303.1:0-26394 GCA_031394025.1 Acidobacteriota bacterium | reverse complement strand
TTGAAAGTAGCTGACACGATTTTTAGGGCGTCGTTCCAGCCCTGTCTTCAATTCAGTAGAACGGAAAATTCCGGCCATCGCGTAATAGTTTGTAGTGGGAATAGGATCGAATTTATGATCGTGGCAACGCGCGCAGCCCACGGTCAAACCCATCACCGACCGGGTCAAAACGTTGATCTGCTCATCGGCAACGTCCATTGCATACTGCGCCACATCCTGTTCATTCAGGTCGTGTGCGCCTAACACGAGGAAGCCTGTGGCCACAATCCGATCTTTCTTTTCGGCTTCCGTTGTGGAAGGCATCAGATCCCCGGCAATCTGCTCTTGCAAGAACACGTCGTACGGCTTGTCCTGATTGAACGTCTGAATGACGTAATCGCGATATTTGTAGGCGTAGGGGAAAAGGTAATTGCGAGTGCGACCGTTTGATTCGGCAAATCGCGCAACGTCCAACCAATGCCGACCCCAACGTTCACCGTAACGGGGGCTGGCCAGCAGTCGGTCAACAACTTTTTCAAAGGCCTTCGGATTACGATCTGCAACGAACGCTTCCACTTCATCGGTAGTTGGGGGAAGTCCGGTTAAGTCAAAGGTGGTGCGGCGGATCAGGGTACGCCTATCGGCATCGGCAACTGGGGTCAGCGCTTTGGCTTTGTAATTTTCAAAAACAATACGGTCAATATCTGTTTTGGCCCAGGCGTTCTTGCTTGCGGGCACTGCTGGCTTCTTCACTGGTTGAAACGCCCAAAACTCCCGACCTTTTTTTACATCAATGGTAGAAACTTTCCATTCCACTTTTTCAGCTTCGCGAGGATCGGGCGCACCCATGGCAATCCACTTTTCAAAGTTGCTGACCACGTCATCAGTTAACTGACCGCCGGGAGGCATTTTCGGACCCTCATAGCGCAGAGCTTTCAGAATCAGGCTTGCTGCGGGCTTATTGGGAACCACAGCGGCACCAGATTGGCCACCAGTACGAATGGCGTCGCGAGTGTCCAGACGGAATCCACCCATCGCCGCCTTGGCTTCAGCAGAATGGCATCGATAACATTGTTGCGAAAGGACTGGGCGAATTTTTGCTTCGAAAAAGTCCAGAGATTCGCGGCTCATGGAAGGTTCTGGCGACTTCACATCCGCCGCAGTGGCGCTAACAAGGGCCAGGAAACTCAACGAAAGTACTTTCAAAAGCATATATTTACGTCCAGCGAACCAATAGCCTACCAGATTTCATGTGCACTTCTTAATCTTTACAACCACTATGGTGAACCCGTGGGTCTGGGGAAAGTTGCACAAACTAATCGCTGCGCTTTCCCTTTCGGAAATTCCAAGTAGTACACTGTTACTCACTATGTTGAAAAAAATCATCGTCGTCCTGCTAGTTCTTTTGGGCGGATTGCTTGCGGTAATTGTCAACCGTCCTGAATCCTATCGCGTGGCAAGATCCACAACCATCGCTGCACCTGCTGCCGATGTGTTTGCACTGGTCAACGATTTTCACAATTGGGACGATTGGTCCCCCTGGGCTAAGCTCGATCCCGCTATGAAGAAGACCTACGATGGCGCCACTACGGGCGTAGGCGCGGGTTACTACTGGATTGGTGACGATAAAGTTGGCGAAGGTCGTATGACAATTACGGAGAGTCAGCCGAATGAGAAGGTGGGCATTAAGCTGGAGTTCTTGAAACCCTTCGCTGCCGTCAATGCAACCGATTTCACAATCAAGCCGGAAGGCAATGGTGTGACCGTGAATTGGACCATGACCGGCCATAACGACCTGATGGGAAAAGCTGCATCCCTCTTCATGGATATGGAAAAGATGATTGGCGGCGATTTCGAAAAAGGCTTGGCGCAAATGAAAGCACGCGCTGAAAGTAAACCGAAACTGTAAGCACTATTTGCGATTCATATACTTTTCATAAAGCCTTGTCTGCTTGGTTTCAAGGCTAACATTCTTACCGCTGATGAATAGCATCTTCACTTGCGTGCGGACTTCCAGGGGATCTCCATCGGTAACTACGAAATCGGCAGACTTGCCTTTTTCAATGGAACCAATCTCATTGCTGACGCCGAAAATTTCTGCAGCGCCGATGGTCAAAGCCTTCAGTGCCTCTTCATAAGGAAGGCCGTAAGCAACAGCGAATGCCGCTTCATAAGGAAGGTTGCGGGCAAATTGATTGTCGTAAGTTCCAAAGGCGAACTTTATCCCTGCCTTGTAAAGTTGCCCGGGAAGGCTGTAGGCCGCATCGTAAGGGTCGTCTTCATCTTCCGGCAGACTTGTTGGCTTGCCCACCACCACTGGGATATTGTTCTGCTTGATCAGTTCCATAGCTTTGCCCGGCTTGGTCACATCCAGCAGGATAATTTTCACATTCTGTTTTTTGGCAAAGGCGATGGCCTCACGAATGGTACGTTCCTTCTGTGCCGCAATCAACAAGGGAACTTTACCTTCAAGCACTGGGATCATTGCATCAAGCTGCACATTCGGCTTGAACCCGGCTGCCTTGGCCATTTTTGCAGCCTGATAATGTTTAGCCGAATCGAAAAACTCTTCCACTTTCTTCAGCTCTGTTTCGTAAGTTTTCTTCGCCTCATTGTAAGGGATGGGAGTTCCAATGGCCCCTTCGCCGAAAGCTGCACGACGCGTGACAATAGCTGGGAACCGCATCAGCACTCCGGCATTGCGGCTAATGGCCATGTCCTCCCAATTCCAACCGTCCAGGTGAATCATCGCCGATTGTCCGCGAAGAATGGGTTGCGGTCCGGTACCTGCGCCGCGCCCTGTTTCCGCCAGTGATGCAGGTAGAACCAAGGAACTGGTGATTCCATTTACACGGGTCACTGGAATATGTTCGCTGTCCGGATTCACTGCCACCACGGCCCGCACCTGCGGCAAGAATTCGCCGATTTCATTCGTATCGTTGGATTCGCGGACAGAAGTAACTTCGCTCAATCCCATTTGCGTTGCGCAGTTGATCATTCCGGGATAAACATGAAGACCCTTGCCATCGATCACTTTTATGGATTTCGACGCTGTCACCTTCGCACCAAGCTCCACAATTTTGCCGTTGGCCACAACAATAGAGCCTCCTGCGATGTCAGCGGACGTCACTGGATGGATGGTCACATTGCGCAGAATAAAGGAATCCTGGGCAATCAGCGGGACGGTGACCAGCAAAAACTTAGCGATCTTCATTGGTGGATGGTTTCCTTGCTGGAGTCTTAGATTTTTCTTCCAAAGCTTTCTTCTTGGCTTCCTTGGCTACTCGTTCCGACCCGTCCTGGTCGCGATCAAAGTACAAATTCCCGTCAATGAAAACTTTCTGCGGCACCGCGTAGCTGGAAAGCGGATGCTTGTTCCACACCACTAAATCCGCGCTCTTGCCCACTTCAATGGACCCGATCATGTCATCCACTTTCATGTGTCGTGCAGGATTAATGGTCACCAGGGCCAAGGCTTGTTCTTCAGTCAGACCACCGTATTTCATGGTCTTTGCCGCTTCCGTATTCAGTCGCCGCATCAACCCCGCGTCGTCTGAATTCACCGCTGCCAGCACTCCTTTGCTGGTCATCACCGCCATGTTGTATGGGATGCCATCGACCACTTCCATTTTGTAAGCCCACCAATCGCTGAATCCCGATCCGCCCACGCCATGCACTGCCATTTCCTTCGCGATCTTGTAGCCTTCCTGCACATGTTGAAAGGTGGCAATGCGGAATCCGAATTCTTCGGCCACACGCATCATCATTAGCATTTCATCGCCACGATACGCATGGCAATGCACCAACCGTTTGCCTTCCATGATTTCAACTAGAGGTTCCAATCGCAGGTCGCGCCTGGGTTCCACGGTGCTTGTTCCGCCTTTGAAATCAGCCCAAGCTTTTTGATATGCCTGCGCCTCAGTGAACGCTTGTCGATACACATCCTCCACGCCCATACGGGTCGCTGGATAGCGCAGAACCGTGGCTGGGGTGACTGGTCCATTCGCATTGCCGGAGCGCTTGGGGTTTTCACCCAATGCAAATTTGATTGAAGGCGGGCCGCCTGCAAACAGCATCTCCGCCCCAGATTTCCCCCAACGCATTTTGATCAGTCTGTTCTGTCCGCCAATGGCGTTGGCACTGCCATGCAGGATATTCGCCGTGGTCACTCCACCTGCCAGCGCTCGATAAATGGCAACACTTTCCGGATCTACAAAATCTTCAATTCGAACCATGGAAGATACCGATACAGACCCTTCATTAATCCCACCTGCCTGCACCGCAATATGAGAGTGTGCATCAATCAAACCCGGCGTAAGGTGCATTCCGTTGGCATCGACGATTCGCGCTCCAGCAGGTGCCGTGATGTTTGGGCCAACCTGCTTGATCTTGCCGTCCTCAATCAGAACCGATCCCCTAAACGTGCCCTTGGTAATGGTATAGACCGTGGCATTTTGAACGATAGTGGTTTCGGCGAACGTGGCCGCTGCAGTTAGTAGAAAAAGTGCAAATCTCATTTCTGGTCTCCTGTGCGTGGACGCCTTCCTGTTGCACCTGGTGGCACCACTGTGGCTGGTGGAACATCGGGTGAAGGTACAAAGTGAACGCCATCTACAAATACAAATTGAATAGTCGATTTCTCAGCCAGCAGGTCGCCTTTGCTGATTACCAGGTTGGCAATCTTCCCTTTCTCAACGGAGCCTAACCGGTTGGCGATTCCGAATATTTCCGCCGTGGAAAGGCTTAAAGCTTTCACCGCATTATCGTGACTCAACCCTCGTTCCACCGCCAGTCGGACGCCTTTTATAAATTCAACGGGCGTCTGTCCATCGGAGTAGAACGCGAACTTCACGCCATCCTTGGCAAGAGCTGCCGGAGTGCCGGGGGCATTCTCACGAACCTCCAACGTTCGAAGCGATTCTTCCGCATCGGGGTCGCCATTGGGAATTTTTGCAGGCCATTTGGCACTCACCAGAACGGACACTTTTCCTTGCTTCAACTGTTCTGATGTCCGGTAGCCTTCCTGCGCTCCATATAAAACAAACGGCATATTCAATTCCGACGCCAATCGCATCACCCGTTCCATCTCCACTTTCGATCCCGCAGGCAACAGCAATCGACCGGACTCTTTGACGCCTTCCAAGGCTCGATCATAGGCTGGACGTTGTTTGCCCGCAGGGTTCGCATGATACGCAGCCTTCGTTTTTTCGTAGTAATCAAGGTCGATGAAAATTTGTCGAACGTAGGCATACACGCCCATACCAGAACTGGGAAATCCACGGGCAGCGCCTTGGCCACCAGCGCCAGCAAGAGTCATGTACTGACCCGCAGGTGATTCCACAATCATCTTCGAAGGATTGTCACCGGCCATATTTACCACCGCGCCCTGACCAGCAAATATTCCGGTTGTAGGAAACGTAACTACGCTGGTGAACCCTGCGTTGCGTGCGGAATCAATGCGCGGATCGTTGGCCCGAATCTTGTCAGCAGCACGTTCCCAACTGGTAGTGCGAGGTCGATCCTCAGGTCCTCGCGCAGGTGGCGTCGTAGGGGCATTGGTTGTTGGTGCGATCACCGGGGGTGGAATAATTCCAACGGTACTGAGCCCGTCAATCAAGCCAGGGTAGACAGTCAACCCATCGCCTTCAATGATCCAAGCCCCAGCGGGGATAGCCACGTTTTCACCGACGGCTTCAATCAAGCCATCTTTCAATATCACCGTGCCCTTGTTCAACACGGGTCCGGAAATTGTTACGATTTTCGCATTGCGGATGGCGACCGTAGTTTGGTTTTGCGCCATCGCAAGCAAGGAGAAGAAAACAAACCCCAAGCTTCTGATCATTTTATATAGTATGCCACTTGAAGTTGCCCATAAATTAAATCAAGCACTGGCAATTAGGCATTACACACTGTAAGCCCTATGCAAATCCTACCCAGAGTCCACCAATTAAAAGCAGCGATCTTCGCCTGCGTAATCCTTCTACATTTCACCGCCGCCTGTAGTTCAGTAACCTCTAACACCATAATCAAACCCAAAGATAGTTTTATATTAGGGAACAATCAGCACGGGGCCTTTCAAGTGAAATTGAAAAATGTTTCAAGAACTGCTTTGGACGTTTATCATGCTCCCGTCGACGGCGGTAAACACTCCTCGCAAACAGTTCAACCCGGTGAACAGATAACGGTCAAATTAGACCGAAACACTGCCTTGATCATTGAGAATAAGTCGGATCAGACTGCATCGGTAGATCTATATATGACCAGCGATACTGGTCTATCCATGGGCTACAAAAACTAACTGCGATTCGGTATTTGCCAGGTATATTATGGAGAAATGCCCAGTTCTGATGACCTTCTCGGTCACTTCGAATGTCATTCCCCGCAAGGGATTCGCGACGTCTTAGCCGCCGGAATCAGCCCTACGGAACCGATTCGCGGAAAGACCCCGGTAGTCTGCCTGATTGAAATGTATCTCCGCTCTCCGAAATTTGTAGAGTGTCTGCAAGTGATGCTGGATGCTGGGGCCGACATTGACGATCCCATTCTGAAAGCCATTCTCTTGGACGATGCAGTCACTCTTCGTCGACTGTTGAAGCCGATTGATCTGAAGTGTAAGCACTCCATGGAATGTACGTTTACTTCGCTAAAAGGAGTAACCGCTCTGCACATCTGCGCAGAATACAATTCCGTGCGTTGCGCTGCTGTTCTTGTGAAAGCTGGAGCTAATGTCAACGCCCGCGCCGCAGTGGATGCCAATGGGCTGGGTGGCCACACACCTCTTTTCCACACGTTGAATCAGCATCGTAATTTTGGCCGACCCATGATGGAACTGCTAATCAAAGCAGGGGCCAAGTTGGATGTTCGATTGAAAGGGCTGGTATGGGGCGGAGGCTTTGAATGGGAGACCGTCCTGTTCGACGTCACGCCCATTTCTTACACGCAGTGTGGGCTGATTAAGCAGTTTCAACGCGACGAAACGGACATTTACAGTAACATCAATTATCTGTATAAAACATTAAACGGCAAGAAGGCACCCATTCGAAACGTACCCAACAAGTACCTTCTTACGTGATGCCCATTCGTTCCAACTTGCGATAAAGCGTCTTGCGTTCAATGCCTAACAACTTGGCCGCGTGAGTCTTGTTCCCACCCACGGCTACCAGCACTTTGCGGATCTGATCGGATTCCGCATCGGCCAGGGATTCACTGGTCTGCTCGCGATTATCCATGGCATGAATCGCTTCGCGCACCGCTGCTTCGTCAATTTTGCCTTGCGGCGCAAGAATCACCAACCGCTCCATCATGTGCTGCAACTGCCGAACATTGCCCGGCCATAGGTAGCTGTTGAATGCTTTCAATCCACTCTCTTTGATTTCCGCAGTCTGTGCGTAACGTTCGTTATAGCGCACCAGAAATGTTTGTGCCAGCAAAGGAATATCGCCGCGACGTTCCCGCAGCGGCGGCATGGTGATGGTGACCACGTTCAATCGGAACAACAGATCTTCCCGGAACCGTTTCTCTTCCGCCATCTTGCGCAGGCTCTTATTGGTAGCCGCCACAATGCGCACGTCCACTGGCTTTGAGCGTGCCGCACCCACTGGACGAACTTCGTGCTCCTGCAAGAATCGCAGCAGCTTCAATTGGAAAGCCTGGTCAATCTCCCCAATCTCATCCAGAAAAACTGTCCCCTGATTAGCTGCTTCAAATACGCCGATGCGGTCCCGATCGGCACCCGTGAATGCACCACGCATTGCCCCGAATAGTTCGCTTTCCAGCAGCGATGGCGTGATGGCCCCGCAATCCACAGCCACAAACGGTTTGTCCGTTCTCTGCGAATAGCGGTGCACCATGCGAGCAATTAATTCCTTTCCGGTGCCTGTCTCGCCCTCAATCAAAACGGTGGCCGTGGTGGGTGCCACTTTGGCGATGGTCTTGAAAATTTCCATCATCCCGGCAGAACTGCCAATCATGTCCGTGTCCGGAATATCTTCGATCCAAACACCTTTTTCATCGTCCGCTTCAAACGATTTTTCAGCACGCTTGACAACGTCCATCAGGTCATCCAGCTCAAACGGCTTGGCCAGATAATCGAACGCTCCGCCGCGCGTAGCCGCCATCACCGTTTCCATACTTCCGCGACCCGACATTAGGATGACCGCACACTCAGGATTGGCGTTTTTCGCAGCACTCAATACATCAATGCCAGTGCGTTCATCCAGGTAAATATCGGAGATCACAATGGGGTAACTGCCTTCACTCAACCGTTTCAAAGCGTCGCGTGTAGTGCCCACCGCCTCCACTTGGTAATTTTCAAATTCTAAGAATTGCGATAGAGTCTGGCGCAGGCCGTTATCGTCTTCTACTAAGAGGATGCGTGACAAAGCTGGCTGCCTCCTACTGGCAAAACCATCGTGAAGCAGGAACCTTGCCCGGGCTTCGACGTCACTTCCATCTGCCCGCCATGGTGCGTCACAATCTGTTTCACAATGGACAAGCCAATGCCTGTGCCCGCTTCACCGGACGCTTCCGCCTTCTTCGTGCGGTAGAATTTTTGGAAAATTTGTTTGAGTTCTTTTTCGTCCATACCAATGCCTTCATCTTTCACAGAGAGACGCAGGACGGGACCTTCAACGGATGACCTCACTGTAACACGGGTTTCAGCAGGTGAATATTTAATAGCATTATTCAGCAAATTGTAAAAGGCATATTCCATCAGTTCCCGGTCGCCTTCTAACGTCACTTGCGGTGCTTTCTCCGTTGTTACCCTGATCTGCTTGCGCTCAGCCAGCGGCGCTACCCGGTCTAAACAAACTTCCATCAGATCGTGCAAGGCAAACGGCTCTTTCTTCAATTGCATCTGGCCGTCGGTAAGACGCTCCACATCCAGGAAGGTTTGAATCATCTTCGCCAAGCGCTTTGATTCTGCGTTGATCATTTGCGCCATCTGCTTCCGCTTATCGTCATTCATGTTGTAGCGGGTCATCAATTCACTTGACCCTTGAATGGCGCTCAAAGGGGATCGCATTTCATGCGCTACAAAATGGATCGCTTGTTGATATCGTGACTTTTCTGATTCCGAATTTCGCAACTGTCGACGCGTCAAAAAATGCGCAAAGCTGGCGGCAGTGGAAACGCTCAACCATGTAATGACAACTGGCGCAAAATAGGGAAACACAATGCCACGTAAGAAGAATAAATGCGGGATAGCGTGGGCCACAAGCAACAACAATCCACCCAATAAATAGGCGGGCACTCCAGAAAGAAAGAAGAACGTTGCCCCTGCTGCAATCGCCAATCCAATGCCTAACAACAATCCCGATGTAGGATTTTCATCCACTAAAAAACGGTGACTGGCGATGGTTTCATACAGTTGCGCATGAATTTCGACGCCGGGCATGGGAGTCATTTTCGTATAGGGGGTCATGTAGCGATCGCGCATGGCCGATTGCGCTGTTGCGCCCACAAAAATCACCTTGTCCCGCGCCGCCTCCGCCTTTGCCGGATTCTCAATCAGATCCTTCAAGGTGATGTGCGGTATGGCTGAAACTCCACCCTCTAACGGGGCCAGGAACCGCACTCGTAAACTGCGGCCGTCTTCATTGCGACGTACCGGAATAATGGCACCGTTCAAATCAAGATCGGTGGGCGATTCCACCACCTGCGAAACATTGTGCGCCTTCATGTAAGCTTCCATTGCCAATGCCCAAAGTCTGGTTTTCCCGGCAGCTCGCTCTAACGGGGCATGCCTGGTAATGCCGTCGTAATAATCTGCATCAGCCGACACGTGGCCAATGGATTTTGCGGTGATGCTGATTAGTGGCAACGGGGTTTCCCAACCTGTCTTCAGCAGTTGTGCTGCCAGAATCACATTGCCACATGCCTTGAAAGCAGCGGCTAATTCCTGGTTTTCCGCAGCATCCCCTTCGTCGGCCAGCAGCACATCCACTGCCACTACTTTGGGTTTCACGGTTGCCAATATCGTAAGACCTTTGGCCAGTTCCCGACGCATGTGCACCACTCCGCCCATGTGCTGATACGATGCGTCATCCAACGCCAGAATCATGGATTCGGTTTGCCATGGTCCAGGTGGATGCATTGAAAACAGGAAATCCACCGAATAGTTGTCAATGCGCTTGGCCAAGGGGGTGCTGGACACAAGCAGACCAATGGCTACCGCACCAGTCAGCGCCAACCCATAAGTACTTGCGGGGATGCCCCTAGCCTGCATTGAAACTATTTGCCCGCCGCAAGAAACTTCTCAATCGCATCAGGATCGCGTGGCAGTGCCTGACTCAACGATTTCGCCCCAGTGGCCGTAATCAGCAGCGTATCTTCAATGCGCACGCCGATGCCTTCTTCTGGAATATAAAGCCCTGGCTCAATGGTGATCACGTGACCTTCGGCTAACTCGTTAGTAGGCTCCCAAGGATCGTGCACATCCAGCCCAACATGATGTCCCAAGCCGTGTGTGAAATATTTGCCCAACGGTTCGCCCTTCAAATCCTTTCCATGAGCGTTGATGTAATCCAGCACAATTTTGTGAAGACTTTTTTCATCCGTGCCCTTGAGAGTCATTCCCGGCTTCGCCGCAGCAATTGCCGCGTTCTGCGCACCTAAAACAATTTCGTAAATCTCACGTTGCCTGGGTGTGAAGTGTCCATTCACCGGAATCGTCCTAGTGATGTCCGTCGCGTAGTAGGAGCATTCAGCTCCCGCATCCATCAGCAGCAGTTCGCCTGAATCCATGCGTCGCGAATTCTTGTTGTAGTGCAAGATAGTGGCATTTCCGCCAGATCCCACAATGGGCGGATAGGAGCTGCGTTCGCATCCATTTTCAAAATAGACGTTGGTCAAAGCCGCTGCCACCTGATATTCGTACAGCCCAGCCTTAGTCCGTAGCCAGGCAACTTTATGCGCTGCCACAGAAATATCCGTGGTTCGCGTAATCATTGCGATTTCATTGGCCGACTTCTTCACTCTCAGCTTATTCACCAGCGGACGGGCGTCTTCCGTCTTGCGAAGTGCCAGAACATTTTTATATTTTTCCGTTCCGGCATGTGAAAAATCGGCATACAGTTTTCGAGGCTTTTCCAGACGACGGAACAGTTGTGATTCAAACTGGTCAAGGTCCATCACTTGTGCAAATCCAGTGATTTTCGGCGCCGTAGCGTCTTCCGCAGTCAGCTTCTTCCCGGTGTAACGTTCCACGATGGGGTTCGTCTTCGGCAGGAACAGAATTTCAGTCTCGCCATCCATCACAAGCAAAGCACCAGGCTCTGTCCAACCAGTAAGGTAGTAGAAATTCGCTTCTTGAAAGAAGCCCGATCGACCATCGCCATGTTCACTATCCACGGCACCAATCATCAGGAAAACGCCACCATCCAGCGACTTTCGCAATGCCTCGCGCCGTTGGGCGAACTCTTCTTGCGGGATAACAGCGGGGATAACAGCGGGAATAACAGCGGGAACGCCCGCACCAAGAACCAGGGCAGCACTGCACAGCCACATCCAAAACTTTTGCATATCTTCAAGGATATGATGGTTGCCACAGCCATGCAGCTACCACGCTTAACTCTTATTCCGTTCCTGCTCATTTTGCAGGCCAACGGACAAGCCCCCGATACCCTGATTTCCCCAGCCGTTGAAACAGATCGCCGCGTAACGTTTCGATTGCGCGCACCCAAAGCAACCGTCGTTTCCTTATCTGGAGATTGGATGCCAGTGGGCTCTGATAAGCCCATGAACAAGGACGATAAAGGGATTTGGAGCATCACCGTCGATCCTTTGGACATCGGCATGTACATCTACAATTTCAACGTGGATGGCATCACTATGGCCGACCCCATTAATCCCCGTATGAAGCTCCGCAGCCGGACTTCAGCGAGTCTAGTGGAAGTCTCTGGAGATGCGCCAGCCTTCTGGCAAGTTCGCGACGTTCCCCACGGATCGGTGGAAATCAATTGGCAGAAATCGAAAGCCATCAACGGGGAAACGCGCGCTATTTGGGTGTACACGCCTCCTGGATATGAAAAGAATCCCGGCCGCCGCTACCCTGTTCTGTACCTGATGCACGGCAGCAACGATACCGCCGCCGGTTGGGTTACTGCTGGCAACGCGAACTTTATCATTGACAACCTGCTTGCTGAAAATAAAGTGCTGCCGATGATTGTGGTGATGCCCTATACTCATGCCGTGCCCTTCGGCTCTCCTCGTGAGATGCAGGTGAAGAACACTCCTCTGTTTGAAAAATATTTATTGGAAGATGTCATGCCATTTGCCGAATCCAAATATCGGATTGCGAAAGGCAGCAACAACCACGCGCTAGTGGGCCTATCCATGGGTGGCGGACATTCCCTTCACATTGGCATGAGCCATCTGGGCATGTTTCATACCGTAGGCGTCTTTAGTTCAGGACCTTCTGGCGATTTCGAAACCAAGTTTGCAACTGTCCTGAATAATCCTAACGAAGCCAATAGGAAACTGAAGCTGTTCTGGATCGGTTGCGGACGTCAGGACCCGGCCTTTCCCAGGGTCACCAAGTTGTCGGAAACTTTGAATGCGCACAACATCCATCACACCTTCCGAACCACCGAAGGTGCCCATACCTACACGGTTTGGCGAACTTATCTAAACGAACTGGCACCCCTCCTATTCCGCTAATCTATTCCATGAGGCCTTTATGAATCGACGTCAATTTTTAAGTGCTGGAGCCGCCGGTATCTTCGCAAGCTCCAATAATTTCGCCGCCCCCTTTGCCGATATGAAACCCCGGCGCGTGGGCATGATCGGCTGCGGCTGGTATGGCAAAAGCGATCTGCTTCGTCTTGTTCAGGTTGCCCCTGTGGACGTGGTTTCGCTATGCGATGTGGATCAGCATATGCTAGCTGAGTGTGCCGACCTGGTAGCCACTCGCCAAGCGTCGCACAAAAAGCCTCGCACCTATTCCAGTTATAAAAAGATGCTGGCCGAAAAAGATTTGGATCTGGTGATTATTGACACGCCTGATCATTGGCATGCCCTTCCCATGATTGATGCGGTGAGAAGTGGGCTGGACGTTTGGGTGCAAAAGCCCATCAGCGTTGACATTGACGAAGGCTACGCCATGTTGGCCGCCGCCCGCAAATATAAACGGGTGGTCCAAGTGGGCACGCAGCGCCGATCCACTCCCCATTTAATTGAAGCTCGAGATCGAATTATCCGCGAAAACAAATTGGGCAAAATCGGCGTGGTGGAAATTTATTGCTATTATCACATGCGCGAAACCAGCAACCCACCAGATGCTAAAGCACCTGATTATTTCGACTACGATGCCTGGACTGGTCCCGCTCCGCTTCGCCCCTACAATCCACTGGTGCATCCTCGTAAGTGGCGTGCCTTTGAAGAGTACGGCAACGGCATTGTGGGCGACATGTGCGTCCACATGTTGGACATGGTTCGTTGGATGATGGATCTGGGTTGGCCGAAAAGTATCTCCTCTTCTGGCGGCATCCTGGTAGATAAAAAAAGTAAAGCCAACATTCCAGATACCCAGACGGCCACGTTTGATTTCGGCGATCTGAAAGTGATCTGGAATCATCGCAGCTACGGTGCCCCGCCGGACCCTAAATATCCCTGGGGTGCCACCTTCTATGGCGACAAAGGAACACTGAAAGCCAGCGTCATGAGTTACGATTTCATTCCGGAACAAGGCACGCCAATCCATAAGGACGTGACTTACGAATACGAACAGTTCCCTGAAGACCGCACGGAAAAGGATTTGGAACGTCACGTGGCTCCGGCCATTCGTGGTCACATGAAGAATTTTCTTTCGTGCATTGATTCAAGGGAAAAGCCAGTGGCCGATATCGAACAAGGTCATATTTCCACGGCCAGTTGTATTTTGGCGAATATGTCCATGAAATTGGGACGAACCTTAATCTGGGATCCGACAAAACATCGCGTTACAAATGACGATCAAGCCAACAAATTATTAAGCCGACCATATAGAAAACCTTACCTGCATCCCTCTGCCGCAAACGTGTAACCGGCAATAAACCAAGGGGTTTCAACGCCGCAAGGGAGTGGCAATGCCTAAGCATCACCTTAGCATTGCACTCCCTTCATAACTTAAAATTCCTCTATTACTGTGTAGTTTGGTTGAATTCTCGCCGAAGTAGTTTATCGTAAGGCAGGAGCATCAACTTGACCCACAAACTCTCATCAAACATTTCATTATTCATTAACTTTTCCTTTGTTTTCGGCCTCTCCGTGCAAGCGTCTGACATTGCCGTGCCCAACGGTGGCAATGTTCAAGCAGCCATCAATTCGGCCCTTCCCGGCGATACAATCACCTTGGCCGCCGGAGCCGTTTTCGCTGGTCAATTCTCCTTCCCTGAAAAGACTGGGACTGGTTGGATCACGGTCAGAAGCTCGCAATATGCCCGCCTGCCCGCGCTCAAGCGAGTCGGTCCAAGTCAAACCTCGCTGATGCCTGTTTTGCAGGCTGTAGGTTCCAACACCCCGATCACTTTTTCTACCCGGTCCCATCATTGGAAACTAATCGGCATTGAGATTCGCTCCGATGTTGGTATTTATAATTACGATCTGATGCGCATTGGCGATGGCTATCAATCCACGGTTGCCGATCTTCCACACGACATTGTGATTGACCGTTGTTACATTCACGGCGATGCAACCGCAGGAAGCAAGCGTGCCATTGCCCTGAATGGAGCTGCCATCACTGTGCGCGATTCCTACATTGCCAACATCTTCAGCGATGTTCAGGAAACGCAAGGCATGCTTGGCTGGAATGGAACGGGTCCAATTCTAATTGAAAATAATCATATTGAGGCTGCTGGTCTGGGTCTTATGTTCGGCGGCGCAACACCTTCCATAGCCAATCTTGTCCCTGCGGGCATTGTGGTGAGCCACAATCATTTCCTGAAACCGTTAGCTTGGAAGGCGCTTAACTTGATTGTCAAACATCATTTTGAATTGAAGAACGGACGCAATATTCTTTTCACAGGCAACGTGCTAGAAAATGATTGGCACCCTTCAGTTCGCGGTACGGCCATTATGCTGACTGTGCGTACAGAGGCTGGCGGTGCGCCGTGGGCCGTGGTGGAGGATGTGAAAATTATCGGAAACATCATTCGAAATGCTGGTTCCGGCATCACTGTTTCAGGCTTTGATGACTCCAGCAACGCCGGTGCCACCCGTCGAATTTTGATTCAGGACAACCTGTTGATTGGCATTGATCAGGCCAACAGCGATCCCAACTTCTGGGGACGTGGAGCATTCCTTTTTCTGGTGCACCATCCGGTTGATATCTGGGCAAATCACAATACCGTGCTATCGCAGGGTCTTACCCTGGTGGACTTGGATTATGAACCAGGCTCAGGACTTCGTCTTGAGAACAACGTTTTTCAGAGTAATACATTAGGCATTTACGGGGCTGGGGTGGGCAGCGGAACAATCGCGTTGAATGCTTACCAATCCACCTGGTCAATGAAAGGGAACGTAATGCAAGGCGGATCGGCAGCGGAAAATCCTCCAAATAATTCCTTCCCCATTGCCCTAACAGACGTCGGATTCACCAACATGGCTGGCGGCGATTACAGCATTGCGCCATCCAGTCCGTACTACCGTAAGGCCACCGACGGAAAGAATCCAGGTGCCGATATGAATCTGATCAATCGGACTACATCCGGTGTAGTTCAATAACTTACCAGGAATGGCTGCCTCGCGCAGCCTTTCCTGCATTCTCAACTTGTCCCATCCCATTCTGAAAATCCTTCAATCTTGCTCAAATCAAAAGAGTTTAACGCAACCTCGGCTTTAGACGGACAGGACTTTTTGCTACACTCTAGAGAGCATAAGTGCATCGGCAGGAGAGAGTAAGTCGATTCATTTAACGGGAGAAATAATAAATGGCGCAGAGGGTATACCCTTTAGCAGACGAAAATTATCCGCTGGTATCCATCGTTACCCCAAGCTTGAATATGGGTTCGTTCATTCAAGATACGATTGAAAGCGTTCTTTCCCAGAATTATCCGAATATTGAATATATCGTTGTCGACGGTGGATCCACCGATAACACCTTGGAAATTCTGGAGCAATACAGCGGTCGGTTGCGTTACATCACCGGTAAGGACAATGGCGCTAGCGATGCCATTCAGCGCGGATTTCTACTTTCTCACGGTTCCATTTTTGCCTATTTGCCTGCTGACGATACGTATTATCCTGGTGCAGTTCGCTCTGCCGTCGCCCATCTGCAGGAACATGGTGACGATCTGGCCGGGGTTTACGGGGAAGGCATGTGGATTGATGGAAGTGGCAAAAGTCTGGGCCGCTACCCAACCAGTAATTTCATTCCCAGCGAACTGGCCCAGCGTTGCTTTATCTGCCAGCCAACATCTTTTGTCCGACGCGACGTTTATGCGGAATTGGGCGGGCTGAATCCTAATCTGCATTTCGCCTTTGACTATGATTTTTGGTTCCGCCTTTCTAAGAGTTATAAATTGAACCGGCTGCACATCCTGCTGGCCAATTCCCGCATGCATTCCAATAACAAGACGCTTGGGGGACGAAGTGAAGTTTTTACTGAAAACCTGGCGGTAGTGAAAAAGCACACCGGCTACGTGCCCTTTCAGTGGATTCATGGATACACTTCCTTTCTGATTGATGGCCGCGATCAGTTTTTTGAACCGTTACGCCCGACGTTTTCCAAATACGTTTTGAGTTTGTTTGTCGGCACTCTGTACAACCCATTCCATCCTCTTCGTTTTTGGCGGGAATGGCTTTCTGTGATGAGCCTGCAAGGGTTTCAGCGTCGTTTTCTGGAAAGCTGGCTAGGCCGATGGCTGGGCCGAAGAGCCTAATTAGGAAACGGAAAGTAATCACTTCATGGCTCAAAAAAGAGCACTCATTACAGGTGTAAGCGGGCAGGACGGTTCGTACTTAGCAGAGCTGTTGCTGGACAAAGGGTACGAAGTGCATGGCCTGGTTCGTCGTGCGGCTATGGAAGCGCCCGGCGAACGGAGCGAAAATTTAGTCAATTGCCGACATCGCTTAAATCTGCACCCCGGTTCGCTGGAAAGTTACCCCACTATTTACCGCACCATTGCAACGGTGAAGCCCGATGAATGCTATCACCTTGCCGCCCAAAGTTTTGTCAGTTATGAATTCGACGACGAATTTCAAACGCTGAATACCAACATCAACGGCACCCACTTTCTGCTTTCTGCGATCAAGGATCTTGTACCCAATTGTCGTTTCTACATGGCTGGGTCATCGGAAATGTTTGGTCATGCAGAAGAATCTCCGCAGAAGGAAACCACCCGCTTCAGACCCCGCTCAGTTTACGGAATCAGTAAAGTTGCCAGCTTTGAATTGACCCGCAACTACCGGGAACAGTATAAGCTCCACGCATCCAGCGGGATTTTATTTAATCATGAGTCTCCCCGTCGCGGTCGCGAATTTGTGACTCGCAAGATAACCAATGCCGTGGCTAGAATTCTGGCGGGCCAAGCCGATGAATTACGACTCGGCAACTTGGATGCGCGTCGTGATTGGGGCTACGCCAAAGAATACGTCCGCGCCATGTGGCTTATGCTGCAACAAGCGGACCCGGAAGATTACGTCATTGCCACTGGCAAGCTGCATTCGGTTCGCGATTTTGTGGAAATGGCGTTTCGCAGCGTAGGTTTGGATTGGGAAAAATACGTGATTGTCGATCCTGATTTCTATCGCCCCAGCGAGAAGACGCCGCTGGTTGGCTGCACTGAAAAAGCTGGTAAACACTTGGGCTGGTTTCCAGAAAGCACCTTCGAGCAAATCGTTTCTGAAATGGTCCACGCCGATTGCAAACGCATCGGAGTGGAAGGCCCTGCGTAATTTAAATATAACCTGTGGTTAAAACGCGGTAACGCACTGATGCTACCGAGCCGTGACCGCGAGGGAGCGGTTTTTCAAAGGCATTTGGCCGGGAGGCCTATCCCACTTCAATTCGTCGGTCGATCCAGTAAAGTCTGCAACTCAGACCCCACGTCCTCACCCTTGGCGACATCGCGTTCCAAGCGACGTAAGGCCAGGCTTACAACGTCGCGATGATGTACTTTATGGCCTTCCTGCTGATCACTCATGCGCAGCCAAAGTCGATGCAACAGATTCACATCTTCCGGCCACAGACGCGGTGGATGTGGGCCCAAGTTGAAGTAACGGGATTCCCCATTGGTGCGGTCTACTATCTGTAAAGACATGGGCATCTTCTCCGCAAGCTTCTCCCATTGATCACCAAAATATTTCGCCTGCTCATCAATGGACGTCTTACCGGAACTGCCCATCACCACCGTAGATGCCTTAAGCTGCGATGCTGTTTCCACAATGGAAGAAGTAACGTTTGGACTTTGAATCACCACCAGTTCCACATGTTTCCCAGCTTTTTCCGCAAGCGAAACTACCTTTGAAAACAGGCCTTGCGTGTCCGCACTGAACATTTGATCCGTATCCAATTCATCTTTAGAGAACTTCACAGCAAGCACCACAACATCCATATGCCGAATGTCCGTTTTCTCAATTGCCTGACGGACATGCCCTAACAAATTGGGATTGCTGGCAGGCACAAGCACGCAGCCAGGTCGAATATTCGTCACTTCAGCCTGCGTTTCAACCTGAAATTTTTCCGTCCCGCTATCGATGCCCGCATTTTTCTTTCGATTATACTTTTCTGAAAAATAGAACATCACGTAGAAAATCATGGTGAACAACAGCCCGGAAATTGTTGCGATTTCTTTGGTGAAAAGGTTCGTCAACGCCAACAGAAAAAGGAACGCAGTAATCAGCCCAAGTCCAATTGGAATCTCTTTGCCGCTGACGTATAGATTCCAGCCAACACGGTATTCCCGCTCTCCTGGGCGCTTGAACCGCAATACCAGCAAGCTGAGCGCAAGCATTGAAAAACTCCAGACCACGCCAAAAGCGTAGGCTTCGCTGAGCAGCACCATGTTGCCACCACTCAAAATGATGGTCAGAATTTGCATGCAGACAACCAAACTGATCATCCGATAGCTGGTGCCGAAACGTTCGTGCGGCTTGCGGAACCAATCGGGCAGAACGCCATCTTCAGCAACCCGGCTAAGCACGCCATTCGACCCGACAATGGAAGTATTCACCGCACCGGAAAGAATCACCGTCCCCACCACCACAACAAAACCATGGAAGGCCAGCCGGGCATAGAGTGGACCCGACAGATGCATGGCAATACCGCTAATTAAGTTGTCAATATAAAGTCCCGTTCGTTCCTGATCTGGAATGAACATCACCGCCAGAAAGCTGACCAGCGTAGTAAATACCAAGCTGTACACAAAAATGACGTTACCAGCTTTTTTCAGATTTTCATGCTTAGGATGGGCGATTTCACGGTTCACCTGGGCCAACGTTTCAAAGCCGCTCATGGCCAGCAGCGAATGGCCCAGCCCAATCATGATCGCAATCGGCAGAAAATTTGGCAGGGAAGAATGTTTCAGCCAGCCCAGCGCATTCGGTCCGAACTGAATAGTTTCCGAAGTGGGGAAGGTGATGGGTTGAAATCCCTTCACGAACAGTGTGATGATCGCCCAGACAATCAACATGCCCACCATCACCGTGGTGAGTTGCATAATGCGCAACGCTTTGGTGCTGGATTCATGCATGCCCCGCGTGTTCTGCCACCAGAAGTAGACGGTCACAATAACTGCAAGGCATGCGGCAAATCCTTGCGCTGGAACCTTGAATTCATTGTGCCCGGCCAGTTCCGCAATTTCGTTAACCAATCCAGCCAGATAAAGACCTGCGCTTACTCCGCTAATTGGCCCGGTCAGCACATAATCAAACATCAACGCGGAAACGGCAAATTTGGCAATGGTTCCACCCATGGCCTCATGCACCACGCGGTAAACACCCCCGCGCACAAACATGCTGCAGCTTTCCAGATAGAAGGCGCGAATCGCCCAGCCAAACAACATGATTCCCAGGATGAACCAAGGTGCAGAACGTCCCACGGCCGTCTCGGCAATGCCGCCTGCATAAAACGAGGAGGATGCCAAATCACATAAGACAATGGCAGCGGCTCTCCAGAACGAGATGAAGGACAACATCACCGTCGAGGCAACCACAATTTTGGTTGTCTTAGACGCAGTATTTGGATTCAAAAAATTACCCTCCTACAAGCCGGCAGGGCAGGTATGAAAGGCCAACACTCAATTTTCGAGATTAGCGGGCACGGCTTGATCGGAAATTGCATCCCGTAAGGATATCATTGCGTGCGCCTGCACCATGCTACATTCAAAGGTTTATGTCTCAGTTCGATATTGTCGGCGTTGGCTTGAACGCCACAGACACCTTGCTCATAGTTCCTAAATTTCCCGCCTATGCAGGCAAGGAACCGTTCAGCCAGGAAATCTTGAGTCCCGGCGGGCAAGTGGCCAGCGCCATGGTGGCCTGCGCCAAACTCGGCATGCGGGTAAAGTACATTGGCACTTGTGGTGACGATGAACGCGGTCGCATTCAAATGGATAGCCTCAGCGGCACGGGCATCAACCTGGACCATGTCCAGGTGCGCCAGGGTTGTGCCAATCAATCGGCATACATCATCATTGACCACAGCACCGGGGAAAGAACCGTCCTTTGGCGTCGACCCGATGGTTTGCAACTTGATCCTTCCGAAATCACCCCGGAAATGATCACCTGCGCCCGGATGCTGCACATTGATGGGCACGATACTCCTGCCGTTGCAAAAGCTGCTCAAATCGCCCATTCCCATGGAATCCCAGTCACGGTTGATGTGGACACCATTTACCATGGCTTCGACAAAGTCTTACCCAACGTAGATTACCTGGTGGCATCCAGCGAATTTCCAGTAAGTTGGACCAACGAACGCGATCCCTTCAAAGCTCTGGAAATGATTCAGGAAGAATACGGCATGCGTTGCGCAGCCATGACGTTAGGCGCCCACGGGTCGCTGGCCCGCATCGATGGAAAGTTTGTTTACTCACCAGCCTTCGTGGTCAATTGCGTGGACACAACCGGCGCCGGTGACGTCTTCCACGGGGCCTTCTGCTATTCTGTTCTGCAAGGCATGCCTATGCGCCAGATTCTTGATTTTTCCAACGCTATGGCCGCGCTAAATTGTACCGCCATTGGTGCCCGCGGCGGCATCAAAGGAATTGTAGAGGCAAAAGCACTCATGGCCAAAGCCGAACGCCGCATTCATTCCGACTTCCAAACGCGCGCCATATGATTCCTCTTCGCGACACACAACCGAGTCTCAGTACGCCATTGATCACCGCCTGGCTGATCGCCATCAATGTCATGGTGTTCTTGTACCAATTCTCACTCGACCCTTTTTCGTTGAACCATTTCATTGCCGAATATGGTGTGACTCCTGCCCGCTTCCAACCTCTCGATTTACTAACGTCCATGTTTTTACACGGCGGTTGGCTTCATCTAATCGGCAATATGTGGTTCCTTTGGATTTATGGCGACAACGTGGAAGACTCCTTGGGTCGCTCAAAATATTTCCTCTTTTATATTCTTTGCGGCTTGGCGGCGGGACTGGTGCAAGTGCTTACCAACCCCGGATCGCGCATACCCACCGTGGGTGCCAGCGGAGCCATTGCAGGCGTTATGGGTGCCTACCTGGTGATGTTTCCCAGAGCAAAGATCCTTACGCTGGTACCTGTCTTTATTTTCGTCACCACTATGGAGATTCCCGCTGTGTTCATGCTGCTTTATTGGTTTGTCATCCAGATTTTTAGCGGCTTTGGAAGCATTGGGACCTCCCACATCAGCCAAGGCGGCGTCGCTTGGTTCGCTCATGTTGGTGGCTTTGTAACTGGCATGATTCTGGCCAAACTCATGGGCAGTACCAATCGTTACGCCAAACGCCCTGAATACCACTGGTAACAATAATTTATGTTCTGGAATACGGATATCGACTTCGCCAATGTACCCGAATTGGATCTTCTAGCCATTGGCGCACAGCCCGGCGATGTGGAGCTAAGTTGTGGAGCTACTCTGCACAAGATGGCCGCAGCAGGCTATAAGACTGGCATTCTGGATTTGACTCGCGGAGAAATGACTGGCTCCGGCCTGGCCGAAGGACGCGTTGAGGAATCAAAACTTGCCGGGGCGATTCTGAAAGTCACTTGGCGTGGAACCCTGGCCATGCCCGATGCCCGACTGGAAAATAACGTTGGTGCCCGCATGACCATCGCCGGTACACTGCGCCGACTTCGCCCTGCCACTCTGATTTTACCGGCGCTGAATTCCCGCCATCCCGAATCACATTACGCAGCCGAACTAGGTTGGGAAGCCTGCGTGCTTTCCGGTATACCAGCCGCAGATAGCTATTCCCTGCCCCACTATCCGCAGCGCGTAATTTTCTCTGCTGAAGAAAATCCCCAGTTCGTAGTGGATGTTTCCAATGATTTCGATGCGGTTGAACAAGCCCTGACCTGCTATGTCACTCGCTTCAGCAATCTGGAAACAGTCATTGAAAGGTACAAAACCTGCTTGCGCTACTTGGGCAGCCGTACGGCAGTTACACTAGCCGAAGGATTCACCAGCAAGGATTTGTTCGCCGTGAACGATGTGGTCCGCATGGACTTGAAGACAAGCTGGTAGTTTTCTGAGCGATAATAGAAGTTGAATGCCCATTCCGATTTCGCAAATGTGGACCGTTGCCAGCTATGTATTGAAACAGAAGTTTCAAGGCCGGGAACGCTATCCATTAGTGCTGATGCTGGAACCGCTTTTCCGCTGTAACCTGGCTTGTGCTGGTTGCGGAAAAATTCAGTATCCAGCACATATTCTGAAAACCAATCTTTCTGTGGAAGACTGCATGAAGGCCGTGGATGAATGCGGCGCTCCCATGGTCAGCATCCCCGGCGGCGAACCGTTGATGCATCCTCAAATTGACCAGATCGTGGATGGTCTGGTAGCTCGCAAAAAGTACATTTACCTTTGCACCAACGCACTACTTCTTAAAGAAAAACTGCACCTGTTCAAGCCCAGTAAATATCTGACATTTTCTGTCCACATGGATGGCCAGAAAGAACATCACGATTTGTCAGTGTGCAAGGAAGGCGGATACGAAATTGCCGCTGAGGCGATCAAAGTAGCTGTGAAAGGCGGCTTCCGCGTCACCACCAACACGACACTGTTCGATGGGGCCGATCCGCAAAGTGTCCGCGACTTTTTTGACGACATGACGGCACTGGGTGTAGAGGGCATGATGTTCTCCCCCGGCTATTCGTACGATAAAGCTCCCGACCAGCAGCATTTTTTGGGCAAAGATAAAACGCGGCAACTATTTCAGACGATCCTCTCCAATCGAAAATCGGAATGGTATTTCAACTTGTCCCCGCTGTTTCTGGAATACCTGATGGGTCAGCGCAACTATTCCTGCACCCCATGGGGCATGCCCACCTACAACATGTTCGGTTGGCAAAAGCCTTGCTACCTATTGCAGGATGGCTATGCCGATTCGTTCGCAGAACTGATGGAAGAAACTGAGTGGGCCAATTACGGTGAGGAATCCGGCAATCCCAAATGCGCTAATTGCATGGTGCACAGCGGGTTTGAAGCATCAGCCGTGCATGATACTTTCAATTCCTGGAGTGGTTTTCTGGCCACCGTTCGCGGCACTCTATTTTCAAAATATCCCAACAAAGCAGCACTAAATATGCTCAACAAACCTTCCAGGCATCCAGAAAAATTGGTTCAGTTGGAAACCAAACAGGAAGAACGCACAGGCGTTGGAGCGTAAGCCTTCATGAGTGTGGAAGCACGTGAGAATCTGCAAGGGCAAACCTGGCAACTGGCAAGCGATGAAGAATTGCGGCTGGGGCTGGAAAAAGCTTTTGATTATCGTGGTGACGTCACCATCACCCGTCGCGACGGATCGGCCATTGCAGGCTATCTGTTCGATCGCAAAACCGGCAAGACACTTAGTGACTCCCTGGTCCGCATTATCCCTACAGGGACCACCCAACGCGTTTCCCTGCCCTATACAGACATCGCCGGGCTAGTGTTCAGCGGTCGTGATACTGCGGCTGGCAAAAGCTGGGAAGCCTGGGTGAAAAAATACAACGAAAAGAAGCAAGCCGGCGAAGTACAAATAGAACTGCTTCCTGAATCACTGGAAGACGAAGCCTAAGTGGCCCATCGCGAACATACCTACCAGATCGACTTACATTGGACAGGGAATCTTGGCCAAGGCACGTCCAACTACAAATCCTACAGCCGTGATCATGAATTTTCCGGACCTGGGAAACCCGTTCTTCCCGGCTCGTCAGACCCAGCCTTCCAGGGCGATGCTGTACGCTACAATCCCGAAGAATTGCTGGTGGCCGCTTTGTCTTCCTGCCATATGCTCTGGTATCTGCATTTATGCGCGGTGAATCAAATCGTGGTCGTTGGATATCAGGATCATGCCACAGGCGTCATGGAAGAAGCAGATGATGGCGGAGGGCAATTCCAATCGGTGACCCTGCATCCGCATGTGACCATCGCTGCTGGCTCCAATCATCAGACAGCATTGCAACTGCATAGCGAAGCGCATAAGCTTTGCTTCATTGCCCGTTCTGTGAATTTCCCGGTGCACCATGCTCCAGAAGTCACAGGAGCCATCTAATACTTGCAGGAAAGGTTTTCCGCCTTCACATAATACTTCCGGTAATTCTTAGCTTTCTCATCCATACATCCTGCAAGATTCAGAAGTTCCACTTTGCGAAACTCCACCGGATGACTTTCGCTCTGCAGTGAAATATAGCCTTCTTCCAACAGCTTTCCATCCACCTTTGCCAACGGCCAATGTTTACTGACATTGCCGCCGCCAATTTGTGGCATTTCATAACTCAACACGGTCTTGCCTTCCACTATGTGCCGCACCACACCACCACCAAGCACCATCGCTTCCACCCGCACCCATTGATCCCCATCGTATGTTTTCGATCTCGAATTCATACAATGCGGCGTAAACAATTTCCCGTCCATCACCACGTTCGTCCCAGGCGTGCAAAGGTTCGCCGTAGGACGCTCCCCTTTCCCTGTTCCGCCCAACAACTGCACTTCAATCGAAATGGGGAAATCCTGATCCTTGCCCATCGTCTCTGGCTGCTGGCAATGAATCATGATTCCACTATTGCGCAAAGCCCACGCCGGACCGCCCGGTGCCTGCTCTCCAGTGAAACGATACTCCACCGCAATGATGTAGTACGAAAACTTCTGATTGTAGAAAATGTGCCCGAATCGGGAATTGAAGTTATCGTACTTGTCGTAAGACACCTTCATCAATCCATTCTCCACACGGAACGTATCGCCGAAATTCTCATTCAGTGCATAGCCGGTTATTTTTGGCGACCAGCCCGTAAGATCGCGCCCGTTGAAAAGCTGCTGCCAATCTTTAGCTTCCTGCGCCACCGCTAAGCCAGCCAGCAACAGGCAAAGGAAATAAACTCTCATACGTTTTGCCACCTCTCCTTAATTTTCAATGGGAGTCACTGGGTCAATCATCGGCCACAGCAGCGATCCAAGCACATAAGAAGCGACCATGGAATAAAAGAACAGCGTCCAATTATTATCAGTCTGTTTCAAAATATATCCGCCCAACAGTGGAGCAACCGCCCCTGCCAAATTACCCACCATGTTCATTGATCCGCTTAAAGTCCCGGCAAACTTGCCGCCAACATCCATGCAGGCACCCCACGCCGGTGGCATCACAATGTCGTTAAAGAAGCTGGCAAATCCAATGCAAATCATCGCCAATAGCGGATCTTCAATGGTGGTAAACGCCAGCACCAGTAGCGCTGCGCAGAGGAACCCTGTCGATGAAAGCAAGCGGCGAGTCTTCTTCAAATCACCGGTGATGGTGGTCAACCACGGAGCAATTAACCCCGATAGCAGACAGCCAATCCCACCCAGGAATAACGGCAGCGCACCTAGAATGGCACTATATTCCGCACTCAAATGTTTCTTCTCTTGCAGGTAGGTAGGCAACCAGGTAATGTAAAAATACCAGGAATAAGAAAGCAGGAAGTATTGAATCCACAACAACCAAACACTCTTCGAAGTCAATAGTTTTGCCCATGGGACATTGCCATGCCCCGATGCCGAATTAACCGAGTCGCCAATAATATCCAGTTCCGCTTGGTTCACTTGCGGATGTTCACGCGGGTCGTCACGATACCAAAGATAAAACGCCAGAGCCCAAACCAATCCCAGTAGTCCGAAAATGACAAATGCAGATCGCCAACTTACTAAGCGGAACATGTAGACAACTAACAGAGGGGTAAAAGCACCACCCCAGCGGGCTGACATCCAAAGAATGCCCTGCGCCCGCACTCGCTCCTGCACTGGTAGCCAAGTAGTGAACGACTTCGTCAGGTTAGGAAAGCA
>JANMWO010000279.1:0-9625 GCA_031394025.1 Acidobacteriota bacterium | reverse complement strand
GTGAAAGTGATTCTGAACAGTTATCAGGCTGAGTATGCGGGCAACGGTGGTGCTGTTGTGCAGGTAGTTACTAAGTCAGGCGGCAAGGAATATCATGGCACTGGTTATTGGTACAAGCGCCACGAAATGTGGAATGCGAATGACTATTTTAACAACCGCAACATTGTACAAAAGCCCATTTACCGTTACAACACGTTGGGCTTCACGCTGGGTGGTCCCATCTACATTCCTGGTAAATGGAACACTGCAAAAGACAAGCTATTTGGTTTTTACAATTTGGAAGATTGGGGCATTAAGTATCCTGGATCTCTGCAACGCGTCACGGTCCCTACCGCGCTGGAACGTGCCGGGAACTTTTCACAAACTCTGGATGTCAGCGGGAAACTGATCGCTATTAAAGATCCCACTACTGGTTTAAGTTTTCCTGGGAACACCATTCCACCCAGCCGAGTGAATTCCAACGGTGTGGCGTTGATGAACCTTTTGCCTCAGCCAAATTTCTTTGACCGAGGAAGTTCCGGCGGCAATTACAACTACAAATTCCAGGAGGCTCTGGCCAACCCCAAACGCAGCCAGCTTTTCAAGTTCGATTACGTGCCCACGGCCAATGACCGTATTTACGTGCGGGGTAAGACTTGGCTTTCAGAACAGCAAGGTCACGCCGTCGCTGGTGGTGCTTCTGCCTGGGGATTATTCGCTCAATGTTACTGCTTTACTGAATCTGGTTTAGGAGCTGGTTACACCCACGTGTTCAGCCCAACCGTGGTCATGGAAATGACCAGCGGTGTTCGTCACAATCATGAAGCGTGGCATCCGGTAGATCCTATTGATCGTGTTCTACGTTCTAAGATTGGCTTCACTGCAGGTCAATATTATCCGTCGGCTAACGTGCAGGGCATCATTCCGCGATTCTCGTTCGGTGGTGTTCCCAGCAGTGCTGACGCAACTTTTGATGATCGCTTCCTTACCGGAGGAACTGATTTTACCTTCACACTGAGTGACAACTTCAGCATCACCCGCGGTGCTCATTTGTTCAAGGTTGGTTTCGATTTCAACCGCATCCGCGAGTATGAAGGAGAGCGCAGCACCTTTAGTGGCAACTTCGCTTTTGCCCGCGACGTCAATAATCCGCTGGATACCAATTGGGCTTATTCCAATGCCGCACTTGGCGTGTTTCAGCAGTATTCGGAATCAACCAACCGGTTCGGCGCTAACGAACGGCAGACCTTCGTCGAATGGTTCGCCCAGGACAGTTGGAAAGTTTCCCGTCACCTGACCGTGGATTACGGCTTGCGTTTCAGTTGGGCCAATCAAATGTATCCACACAAAGATGGCGAACAATCGGTGCTGGCTTTGAGCCGCTACAAAGCAACGGATGCCCCTGCCTTCTTCCGTCCAGGTTTTGATGCCAACAAGAATCGAGTTGCCATTGATCCCCGCAATGGCCAGGTTTATCCTGTCGCCTATATCGGGGCATTTGTTCCTGGCACAGGCAACCCTTCTAACGGTGGAGTGCTCTCTGGTGACAAGAATTATCCTCACGGCTTTGTCAACAACCAGCCGGTGCTTTATGGACCCCGTCTTGGTTTCTCTTACGATCCGTTTGGTAAGGGGAAAACTGCCATTCGCGGTGGAACTTCCATTTTGTATAACATGCGGCTGAGTAAGTGGAGCCCAACCACTAATAACCCACCAGCGATCTTTACTCCAGTCACTTACTATGGCAACATCGCCACGTTCACCCAGGCCGCCAATGTGTTAGCACCCAGCAACACCAACGCATTTAACGTGGATAACAAGACCACCAGCACTTACAATGTTACCTTTGGCGTGCAACAGGATCTAAGTCATTCGCTTCTGCTGGATGTCAGTTATGGCGGCACCTTTGGCCGTCACATTCCTCAGACCAGCAACTTGAATACGCTGCCTTATGGAGCAAACTTCCTTGCTGCGAACTTGGACCCCACAAACGGTCGTCCACTGCCAAATAACTTTCTCCGTCCGCTTCCCGGCTACGGTAATGTCACATTTACTGACAACGCCTATACTTCCAACTATCACGCCTTGTTGATGTCGCTGAACCGGCGCTTCAGTCGTGGACTTCAAATGGGAGTTTCCTACACTTACTCGAAGTTCATGGACTACTCAGGCATTCCCATCTATCGACCCATCCGTGTTTGGAGTTACGGTAAAAATGGTGGCGATCAGACACATAATTTTGTTTCTAACTTCACTTACGATCTGCCTAAGCTATCTAATCTGGCTAGAAACACAGTTGTGCACCATGTGTTCGATGGTTGGCAGCTTTCAGGGATTGTTGCGCTGGTCAGCGGACAACCCAGTGGAGTGGGTTACACCACCACTGATGGTGCCGATATAACCGGTGGCGGTGATGGGGCGCGCATCATTGTCAATGGTGCGGCGCAGCTTGATCACGGGTCCAAATCATTCCTCCGCTGGTTCGATACTTCAGTATTCTCCAGACCTCCCGTTGGCAGCCCTGGCAATGCACCAAAGGACGTTATCCGCGGACCTGGCTTCAGCAATGTGGACGTTTCTTTTATCAAGAAAATTCCGCTCAAGAATGAACGGCGCTTCCTTTCCATCCGTTGGGAAATGTACAACGCCTTCAATCACACGCAATTCAGCGGCTTGAATACTACGGCACGGTTTGACCCAGCAGGGAGCCAGGTGGATACGACGTTCGGACAGGTAACCGCCACCCGTTCACCCCGTATCATGCAGGCATCTCTGCGGTTGACGTTCTAATCCGGCCTGTTGTATTTGGGACAACTAGAAAGTACGTATAACTAGCAAGCTGCCTTGGGGCAGTTCCAGTTTACCGGAGGAGGAATAAACCACAGGTGGTTTATCCTCCTCTCCTTTTTTCTGCGGTTCGCGAAGCAGGAAAATTCTTGCCGCCCGATTCATGTTTCGTATGCCCGGTAATGCCGCGCTGACAATGGTGCCGCCCTCTTCCAGAACTGCTGTCAATTCCACAAACTTCAACCCAAACACAATTTTCGTAAATTCAAGTCCTACAAACGATATGGTGCCTTGTTGACCTGTCTGCATCCGCTCCAAACGCGTCAATCGTCCTGTTACCACGGCACCTTTCGGAATAATAACTTCGCCCTTATTCTTCACAGCCCTGTAAACAAAGGCTTCCAATTGATCTCCAATGGCAACCTTGGTGCTATCGATGGCTGTGCGCAGTTCCAAAGTAATTTGTGTCTTGGCCGGAAGTTTGACTTCCTGGGGGGCTTTGGCCGCCTCAGTTTCCTCCGCCAGCCCTTCAAACCGAATCACCGATTCCCCGGAATACTGACGACAGGAAGAAAACGTGGTCCGATTCTGTTCCACAGTATCGTCGTCATGTTGCAATTCCAATTGCGCTTTGCGAGGCAGCAGGAAATCACTGGAACCGATGCGCACTCGCTCATATTCGACGAACTCGCTGGCTGTGGTCAAGGGGAATCCAGATGGTATTTCCTGCAGGGAAAATTCTAAACGCAACACGTCCAAATTGGCTGCATCGGCCCAAAACTGACCGTTGATTCCAGCTTCAGCCACTTGCGTGTCAATCTTCACTCGGTATGGTTTTCTGAACGCTGGAATCTTATACCCAATGCGGTACGCCTTACGCCCGGCGAATTCCTCAGCGGGATGAACTTCGTAAGTAACTCCATTGGAATTGAGTGCATTGGCCAAATGCGTAGCGAAATTTCCTGTTCCAAATGCTCCACGCTTGGCGAACTCCCCAATTTCACGTTCCTTGAACTGCCCTTCACCGGGCCACGCGAATAATTCATGCCTGGCCACTACCGCCACATCCAGCCGCAGAGCATCCCGCCTGCTCAACTGTTTTACGTCAGGCTGGCGCTGAAAACGTTCCACCAACATTTGGCAAGTGTAGTTGGGTACTCCCTCAAGGGTCTGCTGCATGTGCCCACGAATGCGCGCGATGAGTTCCTGAGAGGTCTCCGCCGAGGCGATGCCGAAATAGGCAATCGCAAGAATAAATATTGAAATTCGCAACCCCTTTATTGTGCCTCATTGGGCTGGCATGGCTGTGTTACCATGTGGCCAATGTCTTCTAAAGCAACAGTATTCAACAATGGACCGCTCCGCATAGAGGGTGATTTCACTCTTGTCGATGCCAATGGCAACGCCTACGGGCTGGGTGGCCGCACTTCCATCGGCCTGTGCCGCTGCGGTCTTTCCGCAAATAAACCTTTCTGTGATGGCAATCATTCCCGTCAAGGTTTCCAATCCGTATGTGAGGCCAAGGAACTTCCTCCGCCAGCCCCTAAGCCGTAATCCAAAAACATGAACACTCTTACCCGCAGGTCTCTTCTTACCCTGGCTGCTTCGGCAGCTACACTCTCGGCTGCCAAAAAGAAATATCCCGTTGGCCTGGAGCTGTATTCGGTCCGTGGAGATTTGAAACAAGACCTGATGGCCACTGTTCGCGCGGTGGCCAAGATGGGTTATGCAGGTGTGGAATTCTTTTCTCCCTACATGCAGTGGACCCCCGAATATGCCAAAGACGTCCGCAAGCTGATGGACGATACTGGCATCAAATGCTTTTCCACCCACAACAGCAACAATTCCTTCACGCCGGAGTTACTCCCTAAAGCAATTGATTTGAACGGCATCATCGGCAGTAAGTTTATTGTCATGGCCAGTTCCGGTAGGGTGGATGGGTTGGATGGTTGGAAGAAGATTGCCGAACAGTTAAACAAAGGTGCTGACGGCATGAAGGCTGCTGGCATGCGCGCTGGCTATCACAATCATCAAGTGGAATTTATGCCCATCAGCGGCACTCGCCCCATGGAAGTGCTGGCCAACAACACAGACAAAAGCGTGATGCTGCAACTGGACGTGGGCACGGCGATTGAAGCTGGTACTGACCCGGTGCAGTGGATCAAGCAACACCCAGGCCGTATTGTTTCGCTGCACTGCAAAGACTGGATGCCCCCGGCATCAGACAAGACAAAAGGCTACAAAGTGCTGTTCGGGGAAGGTTCCGCAAAGTGGAAGGAAGTGTTCAAGGCCGCTGAAAAATCTGGCGGTGTTGAATATTATCTGGTGGAACAGGAAGGTAGCCGCTTCTCAGAACTGGAAACGGCGGAAAAGTGTTTAGCGAATTTTAAGAAGATTCACGGGTAAGTATCGAACTTGTTGTCAACGCGTGCTTCGCAGGCGGGGAATAAGCTGTGGAACCTCCCGCTGATACTGCCGGTACGCATCGCCGAAGCGGTCAACCAGTTCGCGCTCCTCCAGCGCCAGGAGCCACAATCCCATTGGGGTCACCAGCAGTAAAAGGATATACAGCCCCAGATAGTTGACCAGAAGGACATGGCCAATCACCTTCAAACCCTCGCTGGCATATCGCGGATGACGTAGTCTCGCGTAGATTCCCTCCCGCAGCAGCTTGCCTGTTTCGTTGCCGATTCGCGATAGCTCAGTTACCCCAACCAGTGTGGCAATGTTGAGATGCCTCCAGTATCGGAACTCAAACCACATCGTGATCGCATACAACACTCCGGCGATTCCGATAAGTAACCAGTTCGTTCCCAGATCTACACCCAGCAACGACCCGCGGAACCTGAAGAGCACCGTGCCGAGAGCGGCCACCACTGGGAGTACGATGAGGTACGTTCGCGCCGGGCCCAGCCTTCTCCATAGTCGGGCCCATGGGTGAATCAGAAACCAAAACAGCATTCCCGAGGGCAATACGATGACGCAAATGACACCGAGAATATATCGAATGCTATCCATGACAGAATCATCTATGTGTGCGCTGCTGGTGTCAAGCGGGTATTTGAATATGATCGCGAAATCGGTGGGTCATTTCAGTACAACGGGTACAATTCAAGTGAGCTGGACGGTTACTAGATTTTCTTTGCATAGTACTATTCAATAAAAAAGGCGAACCCGAAGGTTCGCCTTTTAATTTACAGCGGACAGCGTGGATTAGAAGTGGTACTTCAAACCAAACTGAATGTTGCGAGGTGCACCGATTTGCGAAGTGAGTGCACCAAAAGTACCTGGACTAGTGATGTCCCGGCCTGGAGGGCCAAAACTCACATGGTTGAAAATATTGAAGAACTCAACGCGGAAGTCAAAGTAGTTCTTTTCCGAGATGTTGAACTTCTTGCCAATGGAAGAATCCATGTTGAAATATCCTGGAGCGCGTAGGATTCCTACCGCCGAATTGCCCAGGGTACCCACCGCTGGAATTCCAAAGTTACAGGTTCCGTTGATCACGCCAGCAGCGCAGAAATCGCTGGCCGTGAACACTTTGCCGAAAAAGGAATCAACCGTTTGCGTTCCAGTAGTGGTGAATGGAAGGTAGTAGTTAGCGCGGACGTTACCACGCGGCGTACGGCCACCGGTGTTCGCCGTGGAAGCGGTAACACTAACTGGGAAACCGGTGTGACGTGAAACAAAGTAGTTGAGGTTCCAACCACCAAGAATCAGGTCTGCCGCGCGGTTCATGCCGGAGGCGAACTGCTTGCCACGGCCGAAAGGCAGGGTGTAAGAGCCACCTGAGGTGAAATTGTGGCGAGCATCAAAGCAGGCCGGACCATAATTGCCATGGCGGTTGTAAGCATCCTGCCAGTAAGCGCCATCAGAACTCACACCACCGCAGCCATAATAGCCCAGGTTATCGGTGAGAGTTTTTGAGAACGTGTATTGGGCAATCAGCTCAATGCCATGACCCATGCGACGGCGACCGCTCATCTGGAGCGAGTTGTACCACATGGTGCCAGCAGCATCTGTTAAAGCGATGTTGCCAACGTTGGGTAGCGATTGTGCCAGCGGACGACGGTCGTCAGCAGGCAACCAACTTGCTACCGGACCAACACCAGCCACCGGATTATTCGCTTCGTGCGGTACCACTAAATGCGTGCCGCGTTGGGCGACGTAAGCCGCGCTGATGGAAGTTGCGTTGTCCAATTGATATTCCAACGTGAAGTTCATCTGATTGGTGAACTGAGGCCGCAGATTGCGATCCCAGGCGCGCCCTTGATAGAAGGGAAGTGTGCCGGGGGCGCGGGCAGAGGTCAGATCGCCACGGGAAATTACGTCGGTGAACCCGGTGCGAATGTCGCCTGGACTGCGTGGATCATAAGCAATGTTGGATTCAATAAAGTTCGGTGGATTCAAAGGCAGACGAAGGTTGGCCCCGGTGCCTTCAAGGAAGCTGGTGAAGGCATAGCCTCCGCGAACTACAAGCTTGTTCTTGAACATGTTTGGCGTGTAAGCAAAGCCAATCCGTGGCATGAACTGCTTCTTATATGGGTTGTACAGTGCACGACTGTTTCCATCTTTGCCAGGTATCAGTAATTTACCTGTAAACGTGTCGATGTTCACTTGGCGATCGGCAACTTCGTAAATGGGGGTGATGTATTCCCAACGCATGCCAAGATTTACAGTGAAGTTGCGGGCAACTTTGTAATCGTCCTGAATATACAATGCATTGCGCCAGTGCCGATGACCCCACTTGCCCGTAACCGCACCACGACCCTTGCTGGCCAAGGTGTTCAACAGGAAATCACCGTAGTCAATGCCGGAATAGGTGCCAGAGAAGCCGAAGCTACCCAATGCGCCATTGTTACCCGCATAGTAACGATTCTGCTGCATGCGAATCAGTTGGCCGCCAAATTTCACTAAATGCTTACCAGCCTGATAAGTGAAGTTGGCGCTTTCTTGAAATTTGTTGTCGCGTGTTGAACCGATAGTGGCTGCACTACCAACACCGCTTAAACCGCCGCCAACGGTAACAGAACTGAGGCCAGGAATGAACTGGCCGCCAGGGATCCCAAACTTGGAATTACCATCGGCGCCCAACAAACCAGACCAGTCAACCACGTTGTCATCAATGCCGACACGGCTGAAGGAGGCGCGGAAATCACCTACCAATCTGGGGCTGAAGGTGCGAGTCCAATCGATCATTGCACTTGTGGTGGGACCGTTTGTACCGCTGGTCATTTGCGTAGGCAGCGCGGCTTGTGCACCTAGCTGCTCATAGGCACCAATCGAATAGCGTCCAGTGATGTTGTCCCGTTCTGAGGCGCGGTAGTCGATTTTAATGTCGCCCTGATTGCTATCCAACTTATTGCGGGCAGACGAAAGGTAGTTGGACCCAATGAAATAAACGCCCGTGCCGACGTTATTGGGCAGCGGGTAAATGTTGGAGTTGCTAAACAGGTACTTGGCAACGGGATTGATAATGCGTGCCGCTGGGATGATGTTGCCCGGGAAGGGAGTACGGCTGGCTGCATCAATACCGGTAGATGGGTCACGAACTATTTGGTTCGATTTATTGAGGAAGTCCGAAAGGTCGCCCGTACGCCATGCGGCAGGGGCCACATTCGCCGAAGCTACACCGGAGGTACGCTGTTTCGTCCCTTCAAAATCGACGAAGAAGAAGAGCTTGTCTTTCTTAATCGGACCACCAAAAGTGCCACCATAAATATTGCGGCGCACAGCACCACGGGCCACTTTGCCGCGATTATTGAAGTAGCCGTTGGCATCCAACTTATCGTTGCGAAGGAATTCAAACACGTTGCCATGCCGTTGGTTGGTGCCGCTTTTCAAACTCATGTTCACAATGGCCCCGCCAACGTTTCCGAATTCACCACCACCGTTACCGGTGATAACCTTCACTTCTTCCAGTGCATCTACGTTCGGTTGATAACCAATCCGGTTATCAATGGAATCGTTAACGTCCACGCCGTCCAGTAGAAAGTTATTCGTCTGTTCGCGATTCCCATTTACTTGAGGACGCGAACCAGAACCCATGAATTTTTGCGATGTGTTCATGGCCCCTGGGCTGGTGGAAATCGCACCAGGGATAAGTAGCGTCAAAGACGCAAAATTGCGCCCGTTAAGCGGAATAGATGTCAATTTGGTAGACGAAATCGCGTCGCCAGTTGCCGTAGATTCAGTTTGTAGGATCGGGGAAACATCCCGAATCTCCACAGTCTGCGTGGTATCGCCTATTTCCAACTTCAAATCAAGACGAGCCGTCTGGTTGACTTCCAATTGAAATGGGCCAACCAAAGATTTCTTGAAGCCGGTGGATTGCGCAGAGACGCTATAACTTCCTACTGGAAGATAAAGCAGGTTAAACACGCCTGATCCGTTGGTTACTGCTGAAAATTGAACGTTGGTTGCTGTATTGGTAGCTGTGACGTTAACGCCGGGGACTACCGCCGCCGTGGGATCCGTAACAGTTCCAGTGATTGCACCTGTGATGGTTTGCGCGGAGGCGGTAAGCCCTAACAACGCGCTGAACAGGGCGAGTTCTAATAGTTTTTTCATAGTGAAAATAAACCCTTTGTGCCTTAAATCATACCGCTCAATTCGATCGTAAGCAAGCCTTAACAGACTTAGTTGGAACAACTTACAGCTTCCAATAATAGAATTCCAGCTATGAAAAGATGGAACTGAAACAAAAGACTGGAGTTGTCAATCGATACTTGCAACCCTTCCCGAAAATCTTACATTTGTTAAGGTAACCGCTGTCCTTTCCACAGGAATTTAGATCCCCCGGACCCGGAATGCGATAGTTTAAACACAATGCGCTTTCCGATTTTCCTGCTTGCCACCG
>JANMWO010000269.1:0-18550 GCA_031394025.1 Acidobacteriota bacterium | reverse complement strand
CCTTGTTCGGATCATCCGCGCGAAATGAGGCTGACCCAGCCGATGTTGATATGGCGGTTCGGCTGGACGAGAGTTTTTCAAGCGGTGGTTTCGACTATTTCTATCAACTGGAACAACTTCAAGAGCGCTTATCCCGGCTGCTTGGCTGCAAGGTCGATGTGGTGCCGGAACCAGTGCGGGAAGCAAGTTTCCAATTTGCGATAGATAGAGATCGCGCCGTTGCCTTTTAGCAAAGTTCTCCGCCGGTTACAGGACATCATAATAGTCAACGCTCAGGCAACCTGGACATGATCCCTGTCTCACAAGCATCGAATGGCGACGAATATTTCTGGTCACTTACGGTCACAATGTGACTGGCAGCCCTTGACCAAAGGCTTGGTCGCATAGTACGCTCATGACTTCATGATCATTCCGGCGAATAGTTCGTCTACTCTTTTATTGCTTGTTTTTTCAATGATCTGCCTTGCTGGTTGGGCCAACACCCAAAAAGCTGCTGGGAAATGGCGCTTTGAACTTTACTACATTGATTTTGGGCTGGGAATGTTGCTGTTGGCTGTGGCCTTAGCTCTCACTTTTGGCAGCCTAGGTAGTGATTTGTCTGTCGAAGACAATCTGGCGATTGCCGGGAAGCGCAATATGGCCTACGCAATGGTTGCTGGGGCAGCTTTCAGCTTGTCGAACATGCTGCTGGCGGCAGCGGTTTCTGTGGCTGGAATGTCGGTTGCCTTTCCCATAGCTTTTGCAGTAACCATGATCTTTGGCGCATTCCTTAACTTTATATTCAAAGTTCCCGCCAACATTCCCTACGCTGTGGTGGGGATGCTGTTTCTTTTAGGTTCCATCACCACCATGGCCTTTGCCCATGCCGGTCATCTGGAAGAGATGCGAAAGAATCTTACGCCCGCTGCCAGAAGACGAAGAGATTCTGCAGCCAAGGGCATTTTGCTCAGTTGTATTTCCGGGTTCTTTATGACCCTTTTTATACCCTTAGTTGACATGTCCAAGGCGTCGGAAATTGGCTTGGGACCATACACGGTGGGAATATTTATGGCGTTGGGAGCTTTTCTTATCATATTTCCATTAAACCTGTACTTTATGAATTTACCGGTGAGTGGGGAATCGATCAATTTTTTGCTGTATACCAAAGGCACCATGAATCAGCATTTTCTAGGATTTTTAGGTGGTTTAATGGCTTCAGCGGGAATGATTGGAGTGCTAGTGGCCTATAGTGCACCTAAGCAGGCGCTATCATTGACGTGGGCATATGCGCTGACTCATGCGGTACCCTTATTGAGTATCGCGTGTGGGATGTTGGTGTGGAAGGAGTTTTCCAGTGCCACCGGAAAAACTCCCCTGTTTCTAGGACTTGGGGGTTTGCTATTTGCCGCCGGGTTAGGATGTCTAGCCATCGCTTAAATTGAACTTTGTTCATTTTGCGGATGGCTATGCTGTTGAAGTAATGCTACAATCGGGTGATTAAGTACCATCCGTGATTCGACTTCCGCAAGGTTACCCCAATTTTTGTGACCTGCAGGAAGGGAGGATTTGTCATGGACAAATTAGCACAAAACATTCAAGAAGCGTTTTTAAATAACGCTCGCAAAGACAAAACGTTTCTTACTATCTACCTGATGAGTGGAGTGAAGCTTTCTGGGCGCATTAAGAGCTTCGACAAGTACTCCGTGATATTAGAATCGAATAATCAGGAACAGTTGATCTTTAAGCACGCAATTTCTACAGTTGTGGTTGCCAAACCGGTTCACGCTGGTGGTCCCCATCACCCAACTGCCCATGCCACTACTCCAGGTGCGCCCTTAACGGTCGCCGCTGCAGTTGGTTCGGCAGAACCGCAAGAAGGGTAAACGACTACGGCAGAAGAACGGGCCATCCTTGTTGGTTTGGAATTGAAGCGCAAGAAATCCCGCGTCACTTCCAGCGACTTCACATCCTCATTTTCTGCTGAAGATTCCTTAGAAGAGCTGCAAACTTTAGCAACCAGTGCTGGTGCCGTTGTACTGGATAAAATTCTGCAAAGCAGAAGCGCAGCCGATTCGGCTACCTTCCTTGGATCAGGAAAAGCTGAAGAACTACTGGCTGCCGTCCAGGCGCAAAACGCAAATCTCGTAATTTTCGATCAGGAACTGAGTCCATCGCAACAGCGCAACCTGGACAAGATGCTGGATGCCCGGGTGATTGATCGCACCCAACTGATTTTGGACATCTTCGCCAGACGGGCGCGCACTCGTGAAGGACAGTTGCAAGTGGAACTGGCCCAGTTGACTTACATGCTGCCACGCTTGACCGGTCAAGGGATTAGTATGTCCGGACAGGCCGGTGGTATTGGTACCAAAGGTCCGGGCGAAACAAAGTTGGAGACGGACCGTCGGCGGATTCACATCCGCATCAGCAAAATTGGAAGGGAAATTGACGCCGTTCGGGGGTCCCGTTCCATTCAAAGAAAACAGCGCCAATCCGTTCCTTTAGCGACCATTGCATTGGTGGGTTACACCAATGCCGGTAAATCCACACTGTTCAACAAGCTGACCAATGCACAAGTGGATGCCGATGCCCGCATGTTCGCCACCTTGGACCCAACGGTTCGTGCGCTGGAACTACCGTCGCGTCGTCGCGTTTTATTGAGTGACACCGTGGGATTCATCCGCCAACTTCCCACCACGGTAGTGAAGGCATTCAGAGCAACTCTGGAAGAAGTATGTGAAGCCTCATTGCTGATCCATGTGGTGGATTTTTCAAGCCCGCACTGGCAGGAACACGCCCGCCATGTGGAGATGGTTCTTGAGGAAATTGGTGCCCGTGACACTCCCCGTCTGCTGGTTGCAAACAAAGTTGACCTTTGCCTGGATTCAGTAACGCCAGCGGGGTCAGTAGGCATCTCCGCAGCCAGCGGGTTGGGCATTGGGGCGCTGCGTAGCGCAATGGATGTGGCATTGACGCTGGATCCGCTAGCCAACTGTCGTTTCCGCATTTCTTCTACGGATGGAGCGACGCTGGGATTGATTCATTCCGGTGCAAGAGTCCTGTCCAAAACATATCACGACGAAGAGATTGTGATTGAGGCGGAAGCACCCGAATCCCTGCGCAAGCGACTTAAAGAGTATATTGATATTACGGAATGAATCTTCCGAACTTACTGACGCTTTGCCGAATTTTCTTTGTGCCATTGCTGGTAGCAGCCCTGGTGCAGGAGAACTTGCGTTTGTCAGTAGCCGGAATCGACGTTGCCCAAGAGTTTTTGGCACTGGCTATTTTCCTTGCCGCAGCCACTACAGACATTCTGGATGGCTATTTAGCGCGACGCTGGAAGCAGGTTACAACAGTGGGGACCTTGTTGGATCCGATTGCCGACAAGATGTTGATCTCAGCCGCGTTGATCTCTTTAGTGCAGGTTCGGCTCATCCCAGGTTGGATGGCGGTGCTGATTATTGGTCGGGAATTTGCAGTCACCGGGTTGCGGTCCATTGCTGCGGCGGAAGGCTACACCATCCAGGCCAGCGATTTGGGAAAGACCAAGACGGTGACCCAGGTGATCGCCATCAGTCTTATTCTGTTGAGTATTCATTGGCCTGAAATTAAGACTTTCGCCATGTTTTCCATGTGGGTAGTCGTTTTCTTCGGGATGGCCAGCGCCGTTGGTTATTTCCACAAATTCTGGAGAAAAGTGGATACCGGAATCAAGCTACGGCGGAGAAAGGAATTGTTGTTGGAAGAACAACTTCGGCGTCGTGGGGAACGCAGCATGGCGGCATCGGCAGCAGATTCCTCACAAGTATAAATCAGGTCAATAATAAAGTAGTTGTCAATTTCCAAGCCAAGCAGTTCCTTCGCCGCCCTGAAGCATCGCAACTTTCGCGTCTTCCTGGCTGGCCAATTTGTTTCTCTCTCCGGCACTTGGATTCAGAGCATCGCCCAAAGCTGGTTGCTCTATCGACTTACCAAATCAGAAATGATTTTAGGCTTAGCCAGCTTTACGACGCACATACCGGTATTGCTATTGGGACTGGCGGGGGGCGTGGCGGCTGATCGTTTTGAGCGGCGCAAAGTAGTGCTGATTACACAAACCCTGTTCCTGTTGCAGGCGGCAGTGCTTGCCGTGCTCACCTTGACCGGCCATATTCAGGTTTGGCACGTGCTGGCCCTTTCCATCTTTTTTGGGACAGTGAATGCTTTTGACGTCCCGGCTCGCCAATCCTTGCTGATTCATATGGCTGACCGGAAGGACATTCTCAGCGCTGTGGCGCTCAATTCTGCAGCCTTCAACTTGGCGCGGGCGGTGGGTCCGTCGATTGGTGGAGTGGTCGTTGCCGCCTTGGGAGAGGGCATTTGTTTCGCTCTGAATGCGGTCAGCTTCCTTTTTGTACTTCTTAGCCTGACCATGATCCGCCTCCCTACCATTGAACGCAGTGGCGAAGGTGCGGCGATGGATCATCTTCGTGACGGGCTCCGCTATGCCTGGGGGCAACACAAGATTAGGGCCGTTCTAGCGCTGTGCGGTGCAGTGACAATGTCCATTGCACCGATGATTGTGCTGGGTCCATTCTTTGCGGATCAAATTTTCCAAGCCGGATCCAAAGGTCTGGGATTCCTGATGGCGGCCTTCGGGGTAGGGGCAGTGTTGGGGACTTTGACTCTCGCCAGCAGCGGTGCAACCAGGGATCTTCGTCGAGTTGCCATGCAAAATGCCTTTCTCGTCGGGTTGGGATTGCTGGGCTTATCCGTGGCCCCCAACTTCATCGTTGGCGTATTTGTGATGCTGTTTTCCGGATTCGCAGTGTTCCGCCAAAATGCCGCAGCCAACACCTTTGTGCAACAAAACGTCCAGGAAGAATTTCGGGGTCGAGTGACCAGCCTTTATTCCATGATGGCGGTTGGCATGATGCCGATTGGCAGCTTGGCGGCAGGACTATTGGCTCATAATCTGGGTGCCAGGGTCACCGTGGCTTGCGGCGGAGGAGTTGCCTTGGTGGCCGCTGCTTTGTTCGCGCGGCATGTGACATCCATCGAATAGGACTGGCCATGCAGTACTATGCCCACCATTAGTACCGCAGAAACTGGTTTGGGGTAACTTTCGCGTTTTGTTCGGCTAGCCTTGTAAATATACTCATGAAAAGTACTAATACTCGCCCCAAATGGGGGTACTCTCACCCACAAAAGCACCAAATGGGGGGAATAGGGACTTTCTTTTGTGAGGGGATTGTAGTACTCTGAAGTTGGTCTTGGTCAGGTCCCTTCGTTCTAGTGACGAAAACTTTTTAAACTGGCCTGGCGGCGAGTGTCTTCCTCCGAGTGCTCGCCGCCTTTTGTTTTTTAAAGTCCTGATTGCCGGGACAAGTTGCACCCATCCAATCCTAACTGAGCCCTTTTCCACGCTGGAATCTCTTCGAGTGCGGTCTTAAATGCCGATTCCGCTTCTGGCAACTTTCCATGCTTGAAGGAAACATTTCCGACCACCACTGAAATGGGACGGGGATACCAGGGTGGTTCGGTGTAGCGCAGCGCACGCTGTTCCTCAGCGGCCTGATTCAACAATGCCAATCCCCTTTTGACTTTCCCTTTAGCAATCCAGATTTCCGCTTGCAGTTCCTTGTGCGCAACCAGTAATTCTTCAGGAGCGGCAAGTTTCAACCTGGTAGTAAATTCACTGACGGCTTCATCCATCAAAGCCATTTCCTTGATGGCAAGCTTGGGATTTCCCTTCCCTGCCTGGGCCAAGCCCAAAGCCCAATGCCTCCAGGCTTGTTGACGCGGCTTGTTCACCTGGGGCAGAATATCGCCCTGCAGAATGTCATCCCAGCGTTCTGCCTCAACCAGCGTCCTTAACAAGGCGAACCAACCTTGCTTATACGCGGTTTGGAAATTATCGAGGGCTGATGCTTCGCGTGGATTTTCAGGGAAAGCCAACAGTTCCTTAGACGCCGCAATGGCCGTATCGTAATCCCCTTTGTAAGTGGCCACTGTTGCCAGGTAATGGACATTATGGCCATGATGACTGTTGCCGTACAGGGCATCGGAATTCATCCAGAAACGTTCATTCACGGCGGCCTTGGTAAATGCTTCTAAGGCTTCATCCAGCTTTCCTGTTTGCGAATAGATATGGCCCGGCATATGCAATGCATGGGGAATGTTGGTTACCAGTTCGGCATACTTCTTGGAACTGGCCCATGCGTCTTTGGCAAAAGTGGAACCTTCCCATCCATGAATCACGTAATGGTTCACCCCAGGATGTTCCGGGACGTCAATCATCAGTTGCTTTAAGAGTTCAACCGCCTCCATGGTTCCAGGACGGGGGTTGCGTGAGGGCGATTCAAAGCCTCCCATAGATTGCAGGGCCAAATAAGTGCGCGCCTCCACTTCATTCGGGTAGCGCCGCACCAATTCTTTCAAGCCTTCCAAATATCCTGGATCAGGATTTTTCACCTGCGTATCGCGCCGCGCAACAATTGAGGCGATATACATTTTTTCAACGTCAGTGGCTTTACCTGGAACTGCGGCCAACTCCATCGCCTTCAGTGCAGCTTTGATCGCCCGATGTTCCGGAGCCAATGGTTGATAGCCCAGGGCATTCCGAAACTGGTCTAACTGAAAGCGAGGACGATAATCGCCAGCAGACACCATGGCCACACCCCACAACGGCATGGGAGCTTCCGGGTCTAACTGAGCCGCCTGCAGAAAACTGCGCTCCGCTTCTTTTGACCAGAACGAATGCATTTGCGCAATTCCCTGATCAAAGAATTTCTGAGCCTCAGGGTTAGATGTGGTTATCGCAAAATGCACCTCCCCTTGCCCGGTCAGGATCTTTGCAGGCAGTGATGGGGCCACTGAAGACGGCGGCGGCATACACATGTCCTTAGGCTTAGCTTGCGACCATCCGAACTGGGCGAAAGCCAACATTGAAACCAAAAGCACTCGCATCATTCATTTCTCCTATCCAATTGACTTTGAACTAAGGCGGCCAGTTGCGAAACCGAATAGCGAGACCCTTCCAGGCGCGCAACCAATCTTCCATCACGTCCGATAATTCCGGTGACCGAACTGTGCACAATGGAATCTTCCTCGGCCCAGTAGACCATTCCAAAATATCCTGCCACGGTCGTAATAGCGTCTTTCCCACCGGTTAAGAATCGCCATCTATCCTTACTAGCATGCCATCTTGCGCTGTAGTTGGAAAGCACGGCTACAGTATCGTAAGCCGGATCCAACGTCACCGAAAGCAGCACAACATCCCTAGCTATGCCATCTCCGAACTTCTTCTGCAAATAAGCAAAGCCTGCGGAAAGGCGGGGACAAACATCGGGCAAAGGACAACGAGTATAAATGAAATTCACCACCACTACCTTGCCCAGGAAGTCTGCGGAGTTCACGGTTTGCCCTGATTGATCGGTCAGTTGAAAATTGGGGACCGGCCCGCCAATAGCCACTTGATTCTTTGGTGGCGCAAGCTTCAAAGATTCGCCATCTTCCAACTTGATTCCTTCCAATGCTGAAGAATTCAATCGTAACCGATGAACGCTTGTTCTCTTGGTGCCTGGTTGGATATAGAAATTCACACGGGCCCCTGGATACAGTCCAATCATTTGATGCTTCGTCACGTGGAACGGCATGGTCATGGCGGGCATCAGCCCTTCCACCTCACGGTGGGAAATCACTATTTCATGGCGCTCTGGTCGCACTGCTATCACCAGCCCATCCACCGGATATCGGCGGGCGCAGCTTGTGGTGATGCAGATGATCAAGATGAAGAGGACTTTCATTTTTTCGACGCTAGCATGGCCACTGCAAATTCTCTCCACTGAGCATAATTTATCCCCATATCGCGAGCCTCATAGTACAGTTGACCCTCGTGCGGCGGCTGAAGAAAATCGTATTCAGGCGCCAATCGAAACAGCTCTTCAGTTGTGGAGAACCTGTCAAAAAGGTGCTGCTGTGATTGGAAGCAAGCGAACATTTGCTTTTTTCGCGCGGTATCTGTTGCATTGAAAATAACCCGCTCCACCTTCACTTTTGGAAAGTTCGGGATAAATTGACTGGCAACCATTGTCCCGCCCGCAGCATGATAAGCGGGAAACTCAAGGATCGGTATCCCGGTGCATCCAACAGCCAATGCCACGGCGAAGGCAGTCGCGTCGTGATCAGGATGGCCGCCTTCATAGGAATGGGTAATAATGCGATCCACCGGAAAATATTTGGCGATCTCGATAGTCAATAATTCAAGATGCATTACCGCTTCCTGATCGGCAACGGCTGCTACATGACACTGGCTTTCCTGCACACCAACGATCTTCATGGCGTCCAAAAATTCCACCCGCCGATGGGCGGCGTAGGCTTCCCTAGTATGGAATCCTGCTCTGGTGAAGTATTTGGGATTGCGGGGTCCGCTATCGGTAGTGTGCAGAATCGTAAATTCCTGGGGGGACTGCGCTAGCCAACGGCTGGCAGCAATAGTTTCATCGTCAGCGTGGGCCACCACAATCAGCGACTTCATACACCCATTCTCTCCTGTTAGTCTGTATTTGTGCGCATTGGAATTACTTGTTATCCAACCTACGGCGGATCGGGCATTGTCGCCACAGAGCTAGGACTTGAGTTGGCTAAGCGCGGGTATCAGGTGCATTTCATCAGCTACGCCCATCCGATCCGCCTTGCCGACAATCCTGGAATTTTTTATCACGAAGTGGAAGTAAGCAATTATCCACTGTTCCAATATCCTCCGTATTGTCTGGCGTTGGCTTCCAGAATGGCCGAAGTTGCGGCCAATGAAAAGCTTGACCTGCTGCACGTGCACTACGCTATTCCGCATTCCGTATCGGCTATGCTGGCTCGCGGAATGCTTGAAAAAGATCGTCGACTCCCGTTTGTCACTACCTTGCATGGAACCGATATCACGCTGGTTGGCGTGGACAGATCCTACTTTCCTATCACCAAATATTCCATTGAACAATCGGACGGGGTGACGGCCATCAGCAACAATTTACGACAGCAGACGGTGGACGTTTTCGGCATCAGGAATCCCATTGAAGTAATTCATAATTTCGTTTGTACAGAAACCTATCGTCCACAACCAGAGAAACGCTGTGCACGTAAGACCATGCTGCATATTTCCAACTTTCGACCGGTGAAGCGAGTTCTGGATTGCATCCGAATTTTAGCCGAAGTTCGACAACATGCCGATGCTGATCTTTGGATGATCGGTGATGGTCCGGATCGAGGTGCAGCGGAACGGCTGGTGGGCGAACTCGGTTTGACGGGGCATGTAAAGTTTCTTGGCAAACAAAACAACATTCCTGATTTGTTGCCGCAGGGCCATGTTCTACTGCTGCCCAGTGAATCGGAAAGTTTCGGTTTGGCGGCACTGGAAGCCATGTCTTGTGGGTTGGTGCCGGTGGCGACCAGAGTTGGCGGAGTGCCGGAACTGATTGATGAAGGCGTTACGGGATTTTTATGTCCGGTAGGGGACATTGCCGCACAGGCAGCTTGTGCAACCTCTCTTTTGTTGAACGATACTCTTCGCGATGCGATGGGAGTTGCCGCAAGAAATACGGCGGAGAGTCGATTCAACACAAAAATGATTATTCCCCAATATGAAGCCATCTACCGGCAGGTCACTGGTTAGGAACTGTTTTCAAATCCACCCTTGCCAACGGTAGTACAGGATTTTTGTTGTCTCATCTACTAAATCAAAAAATACTGGAAGTCTGCCCCGCCATCTTGATCCACGCTTGAGTCCTTCAGGAAAAGGTCGTGGAGAAACTTCTATACCCGCTTTACGAAAAACTCGAAGCGCTCTGTACATGTGAATATCGCTGCTTAGCAGCACTTTGCGTCCGGCCAGTTTTTCGACGATAGGCTTAACGGCAAGCGCATTTTCATACGTGGAACGGGATTGCGTTTCCAGCACCATAACTTCTTGAGGAATCCCATGGCTAACCAGGAAATCTCGCATCAAAATTGAAACGGGAGGTCCGCCAGTTGATCCACCGGACAACACAATTGTTTTGTATTTTCGTTCTCTATAAGCAAGAATCGTGTACACGCAACGGCCGTAAGTGTTGTCACCCAGAATGCCCTGATCAAGCGCCCCACCGGCCAGGACAATGAGAATTTCGCTTTGATCTTTTGCTGGATTATTTGCCAAATCCAGGGGCCAATCGCCAGATAGCCAGTTGGACCACCACAAGACCAGCGGAGTGCAGAGAATGATTAACACCAGTCCGCCAAGCAATGCCAGTGCGGTTGTAACGTGTTTCAGCCATTTCATTTCGTGGTCCGCACCGATCCTCTTTCCGTTGCTCCACCACACATCAAACGGTAGTAATAATCGGTACCAGGATTGAGCGCCAAATTCCGAATCTGACCATTGTCATCGGCTTCCTGTTTGTTCTGTCCAACCTGAAATTTACGAAGCAGTCTATCCTCACTTTGCGATGCGCGCTTGTTGGAACGATCAGAATCAGCGCGAATAAAGTAGTCTGGTCGAAGAGCGTTTACCACTTGGTAGGAACCAAGATCCGTTGTTAAATTACTATTCGGACTTACTTCCAACTGGCATCCCATAGTCTTCATGACAACGGGAACCCGCCAACTAAACAGCAGCGAGTGGGCTTCAGCAGTTACGCTCAATTCCCTTATCACAGCGACTTCTTCTATGTTTACGCCCAGATCTTTTCCATCGGTGCCTGCGTTGGAGTAAGGGGAACCAGGCATCAGCGAAAAATCATTCTTCTCAGCGTTGCGAAACTGTGGAGCATAAGTGCCGTCAATAAAATTACCTCGGCAATCCTCTGGGGAACAAGGCTGAATGGCGCTGCCGCTTCCAACCATTGTGTTGTTGCGAAAGGAAACGTTTTTCAACAAGTCTGCGGTCACCATGGTTTTAACTTGACCCAGGCCGCCACCCATGTACGAAAACGGAGATAAGTTATTGCGGAAGCTTACATTTTCAATGGGCTGACCAGCATCCGCTTCCAATCGGAATAGCCGCGCATATTCAATTCCTGGCTTCCAATTGGGATTTTCATACACCGTGTTGTTTTTAAATTGGTAGTTTTTTCCGCGACAACAAATATAGAAAGGTGCCTTGTAAAAGTTCAACTTTGGATCAGCTTTGAAGTAAGGAGAATCGTACACCATCAGATTGTTCTTCATGATAATGTTTTCCGTCCGCACGGGATAGGGGGCGTCTTCACCCATAATTTGGATTGCGCCCGCAACATTCTTGAAGTAGTTCCCATACACCTGCACTTGGTCCACTTTTTGCCAAGGATTGGCGGAATACATAATGTTCAGATTTGTTTCGGCAACCTCACTGCCGTAGGGCTCACTCATCTTAAATCGATGTCCAGACTTATCTGCCGATACCAGGGTTCTCCATTGGTACTTCGCCCCTAATACTTTTGACCCGGTGTCCACTCCGATAACATGCCCGGCCATTGGATTCGCAAACTTCAGTTGCGGACAAGTCAACACAGTTTTAGCCGCATCCAGGCTGCAAGTTCCTTCCCCTGGAAAAGTAAATGATCTGGCACTGAAGGTGAATCCGTACCATTGCGACCCACCGCCAGAGAACTGGTTTTCACAAGTATTCCAGCGAAAAATAGCATTGAGACCGGTCTTGAGCTCAGAGCAATTTTTAACAATGCTGCGGTTGGCATCGCCAACGTAAGTGGGGGAGGTTGGATAGTGCTTGGGGCTGGTATAGAAATGATTGTGTTCCAGCATAATGCCACTGATAATTGGGTTTCCCGTGGTGAAGTCAGCAGCCCGAGCACCGAAGATGAAGGGAATCCCAATGGCGCAACAGGTATAGTTATTTCGAATTGTGAAGGGACCAAAAGACAACCCGACATTGGCTATGTAGGTTTCCTCATCGGATGGCCTGGGCATCATATCATCCACAAAATTATTGAGGAAGGAAAATCCTTTGACCTTCATGTTGATGGTATTTTTCCAACTGCTGCCCAGTTGATGATCATTGTAAAAAAGTGACCGGTCGAAGCTGATCCGCTGTGGCAAATCGCTTTCGCTAGCCATCGGTTCACTCAAACCAATTTCCAGGAAGGAGTAGAGCGTGTAGGGCACCACTCCAATTTTTTGGAAGCCAACGCCCACGAATTTGAGTCCAGCTACTTTGTCTTCAACACCAAGCAGGGCGCGGTTTGCGGAATCTCCGACTAGCTGCAGGGTGGGTATTAAAGGCCTGTAAGATGGTGTAATGCGCATGTCCGCATCGGGCAACCAATTTTTCTTGGTTGTGGTGATTACGATCTCATTTCCTTCCCTGCAATTCTTCTTTGCTGGATCGTAACGGATTAAAAATTTATCGGCAAACAGCGCCATTCCAGAATTTGAATAGGGGACGCTCAAAATCGGAGAAACGGCGGTCAGAGTCAAGGTATTCAAGCTGGGTACTTCTGTGACAGGAAATTGATTGCCGTTCAATGAAGCGACCGTTCCGTCGAGTCCGGTAAGCTTAAGCTTATCCCCAACTACAAAATCGTGAGAATAAGAAGTGGTCACCGTCATGGTGGACCCATTGAAAACAATGCTGGCCACTTCGGCACCGGTGCGCACAAACGCTCCAGCTTCAATTTGAATCTCATCGCCACATTTTGCAAGGTCCAAACCTTTTTGCAGATTTGCACGATTGACGGGCGAGAGAGTGCCGCCTTCAGATGTGATTCGAATGACACCGCCTGGTCCCGACCGAAGGAACCAAATACTTAAGAACGAAAGAATAGCCGCCCCTGTCAGTAAGGGTGCCAATATTAGCCAAAGAGTTTTATTTTTGAAAGCCTGAAGCTGCATGAAGAAATTGGCGAAACTTCAATTCTACTGGCGAAGCTTTAATTCTACAAGATCAATGGTCCGAGGAAAGCGATTGTTCGCTATGATGGGAAATTCTTATGACCACAATCACACACCTGGAATGCAGCGTCACCGGCGAACGGTATGAAGCCGGTAAACTGCACAATCTTTCCACAGGCGGCTGGCCCCTGTTGGTTCGATACGATTTGCAAAAGGTGAAAGAAAACTGGAATCGTGATTGGTTGGCCAATGGACCTAGAAGCATGTGGCGCTATGCCCCGGTGCTTCCGGCGCAAAAGCCAAGCTCAATTATCAGCCTTGGCGAGGGTTGGACCCCTTTGCTGCGGTTGAGCCGTATGGGATCTAAATTGGGCATGAAAGAGCTTTGGCTAAAGGACGAAGGGATCAATCCTACAGGATCTTTCAAGGCCAGAGGACTTTCCTGCTGCATCACTATGTGTGCCGAGTTAGGTGTAAAAAAAGTAGCTATTCCTTCGGCTGGTAACGCTGCCAGCGCCATGGCGGCTTACGCTGCGGCAGCAGGAATGGAAGCTCACATTTTTATGCCCAAGGACGTTCCGCAATCGAATTTCATTGAGTGCAAGGCGTTTGGAGCCCACGTAACTTTGATAGACGGATTAATTAGCGACTGCGCGAAGATCGTGGGCGATCGTAAGGAAGCCGAAGGCTGGTTCGACGTTTCAACGCTTAAGGAACCCTATCGCATTGAAGGCAAGAAAACCATGGGGTACGAATTGGCGGAGCAGATGCGTTGGAATTTGCCTGACGTAATTTTTTATCCAACTGGCGGAGGCGTCGGCATCATCGGCATGTGGAAGGCGTTTGATGAAATGGAAAAGATTGGCTGGATCGGGTCGAAGCGACCGAAGATGATCGCAGTGCAGGTGGAAGGCTGCCAGCCTGTTGTACGGGCCTTTGAACAAGGCGCGGAACGCAGTGAATTCTGGCAGAACGCCACAACCTGCGCCAGTGGCTTGCGTGTGCCAAAGCCCTTGGGAGACTTTTTAATTCTGAAAGCTGTTCGGGAATCTGGGGGGACAGCCATTGCCGTGAGCGATGATGAATTGCTGGATGCTGGGGTCCGCTTGGCTGCTGATGAAGGACAGTTCATTGCACCGGAAGGCGCGGCCTGTGTAGCGGCTCTGGAGAAATTGCTGGCCAATGGATTCTTGAAGCCCGAAGAACAGATGGTGATTTACAATACGGGTTCCGGGTTGAAATATCTGGAAGCTTATTCAACCCTTTACCCGCGTTAAGGTGTGTGCGGAAATCGCAACTTCTAAACCTTAACAGTGTTTTAATGACCTTATGCCTTTTCGCATGATTCTTGCAGTGCTGATGGTGTGCCTTGCTGGTCAGGGCCTCCACGGTCAAACTTGCAGTTCCATAATTTTGACCCCAAGTTCAGCCACGGCAAAAGCGGCCGGAGATAACCTTACCTTTTCGGCTTCAGGAAATCCCACGAATTGTTTGAAGGCCGCTACTTCCGATGTTCCATGGATCACTGTTTCATTTGGCGGCGGCATGTCAAATCCATCGACGTTCGGAATCACGGTTGCGATGAACCCCAGTGCCCAAGCACGCGTCGGTTCGGTCAATGTGAACGGTTCGTCGTTCAGCGTGACGCAATCGGGCATCACTTGCTCCTATAGCGTTGGCAATGGCAGTGCCACCGTCGGTAGCGCAGCAGGCTCGGGCACAATCAATTTGAATTCGCCCACAGGTTGCAATTGGATGGCAGTGCCTAGTGATTCCTGGCTAAGACCAGCAGAGACGTCTGGTTCTGGGTCCAGCACAATCACTTACAATTACGATGCCAACACGACCATCGCTTCAAGGTCGGCATCTATTCAGATAGGCACAGCCACGTTCAACGTAACGCAATCGGCAGCATGTACATTCACGCTCAATCCTGGCTCCCAATCGATTAGTTCATCAGCCCTTACTGGGTCCATCAGCATTACAGCGAACGTTTCCAGTTGCAGTCGAATCGCCGTTAGCGATGCAACGTGGTTGACCATGTCTTCAGGAGCATCGGGCACAGGCAACGGGACCATTGCCTGGACTGCCACGGTGAACAACACGCCCAATGCCCGTACAGCTCGTATTACTGTTGGCGATGCCGTGTTCACGCTGCAACAAGCGGGGGGCAGTTGTGTGTATTTGATTTCTCCGGCAACAGCAACGGCGGCAGCAACGGGAGGGTCAGGAACCTTCAATATAACCACGCCATGCACCTGGCAGGTGGCATCCACAGCATCGTGGTTAACGGTGACATCGGACCAAAGCGGATCAGGCAACAGCCTGGTTAGCTGGGCGGCCACGGCGAATGCAACGGCCCAGGCAAGAACTGCCAGCATCACCATTGGTACAGCGGCGTTCACGGTAGCGCAAGCTGCGGCATCGTGCGACGTGAACATATCGCAAACCACTTTGGCTGCAGCAGCGGAAGGAATTTCCGGGAACTTGGAAATCATTACGAACGTCGGCTGCAATTGGACAGCAACATCGAATGTTCCGTGGATCACATTCCAAAGTGCAGCCGCTGGAAACGGCGACGGCACGTTGGCATTTTCAGTGACCGCCAATGTGAATGCAACCGCCAGGACTGGAAGTTTACTTGTGAACAACAAGGTGTTGACGGTGACCCAGTTGGGCCAGAACTGTGCAGTTGCCATTAGTCCGGCCAACGCTTCAGTGCCTGCATCCGGATCCAGCGGCAGCATTGCAGTAACCACCAACTGTGCTTGGACGGCGAGGAGTTCAGCCGCATGGTTAACGCTGACAGGGGCGCAATCTGGCAGTGCAAACGGCCAAGTTGATTATGGTGTGGCGGTCAATCCAGGGGCCGCAATTCGAACAGCCACCATCACGGTCAATGGACAAATATTCACTGTTACCCAATCAGGCGGAAGTTGCACCTTAACTTTATTGCCAACATCTGCAAGTGTTGCGGGGACCACAAGCACGGGCAGATTCAACGTGCAGGGTTCAGCAGGATGCAGTTGGCAGCCCTCGTCGGATTCCCCATGGCTGACCATTCCATCCTGGTCTAGCGTGAATGGAAGTGGCGCGGTGGATTTTGCAGCATCGGCAAATCCTTCAGGCGCACAAAGGGCTGGGACCATCAAGGTTGGCTCAGAAACATTCAGTGTGAATCAAGCTGGTTCTTTACCAGTTATTTCTTTGAATGGAGTTGTGAATGCCGCTAGCTATGCATCGGCAGCCATCTCGCCGGGACTGATTGTGACTGTGTTCGGCACTTTTCTGGGACCGCAGGTTTTGTTTGATGGAGTGCCTGGAGCCATGATTTATTCCAGTGCCACGCAAGTGAGCGCGGTGGTTCCCTACTCCGTTTCAGGCAAACCCAACACCAAGGTTACTGTGCAATATCAAGGCATCACTTCTGCTGAAGTGACGGTTCCGGTGACTGCCGTGGTGCCTGCAATCTTCACGTTGGATCAATCGGGCAAAGGGCAAGGCGCGGTGCTACTGAACGATAACTTCAGCGTCAACGGACCTACCAATGCCGCAGCCAGGAATTCCATCATCGTAGTGTTTGCAACTGGGGAAGGGATTACCAATCCGGTGGGAGTGGATGGGAAATTGACCGTTGCTCCGTTACCCGTGCCTGTAGCCACCCGAAGCGCCCGCATCGGCAACATTGATGCTCCCATCGTCTATGTTGGCGGGGCTCCGGGATTGGTGGCTGGTTTGGTGCAGTTGAATATTCGTGTCCCACAAACAGCGCCAGTGGGCAACGCAGTGCCACTGATAATCACCATAGGCGCGGCCACAACACAAGCCAACGTTACGATTGCGGTACGCTAAGTCTGATGCGGATTCTGGGAATCATTCTGGCAGGAGGAGCGGGCAGTCTGTGCCGCTATTGGGTTTCTATTTGGGGCAATTCGTTGGGGTCGCGCATGCCACTTGGAACCCTTGCAGTGAACATTGCCGGATGCTTCATTATTGGTTTAGTAGGCGCGCTGTTCCTGAAACGACCAGAGCAAGAGACGTTGCGAATCATTCTGATTACCGGGTTCCTTGGCGGCTTCACAACATTTTCCGCATTTAGCTGGGAGACCATTGCGCTATTCCGTCAAGGCTCCATAGAAAGTGCATTGGCCTACGTGCTTGCCAGTAATTTGGGTGGGTTGTCCGCAGCCTGGTTGGGTTACCGGTTAGGCCGTTAGTGACAAAATAAACGACAATAGAAACATGTTTGTGACGATTGACGGAGTAAAGCTGCAACTGGCCCATCCTGTGGAATGGGAAGTGGCCTGGGTTGGCCAAGAAGATGTTATGCGGCAGTTACTGGCAGCTTGGCTGGTTATTGAAGAACGCGACGTGCCCATGAATCCGCGACTGGTGGGTAAGCCTGGCGTGGGTAAAACAACGCTGGCTTACGCAGCGGCAAAACGGTTGGGTCAGGAAATTTTTCTTCTGCAAGCCACGTCCGATACTCGCCCGGAAGATTTGCTCATAACGCCTGTAATTGAAGGCGAAGGCAAGTTGAAGTATGTGGCCAGTCCGCTGGTATCGGCCATGATTCGCGGCGGTATTTGCATTCTGGATGAAGGCAACAGAATGAGCGAGAAGAGCTGGGCTTCCATGGCACCGTTGCTTGATACGCGCCGCTATGTGGAATCCATTGTGACTGGGTTGAAGATCAAAGCTGACCCACGATTTCGTATTGTGGCCACCATGAATGACGACGCTTCCACATTCGATTTACCAGAATATATTCACTCGCGATTACAACCACAAATCCTGATTGATTTCCCAGGTTTCGATGAAGAACTGGCGATTCTGAAACAAAACCTGCCATTTTCAGAAGATGAAATGCTGGAATATGTAGCGGAATTCCTGCAGCATGCCCACGCTGGGGATGAACACTATACCGCCCGCGATGGCATCAACATTGCCCGCTATGCAACCAAGCTGATTCATATGGCCAAGGATAGGTATGGGGCGCGCACTGCGCTGCATCAATCCATTCTCCACACGCTCGGCGAAGAGGCCCTGCGCTATGTCCCCAGAACTTGAACTTTTTTCCAGCCTGAAACGGGGGCGGTTCACTTACTTTCCAGTTGTTCCGGGACGCAGTGAATTCGCCGCCGCAGTGCGCCAGGAAATTCTAAAGTTGAACCCCAAAGTGGTTGCCGTAGAATTACCCCAGGCACTGGAACGGCACGCCATGCAAGCCGTTAAACGACTTCCAGAAATGTCCGTGGTGGTGTTTCCAGAGCCGCTACAGAATGCTTTGGAAGAAGATTCGTTGATTTATGTCCCGTTTGAACCAGCCGATCCTTTTGTGGAAGCATTGCGAACGGCCCATGCCATTCATGCCGAACCATTGTTCATTGAGCCCAGCCTGGGACAGCGGCCCCATGTAGCCGATAACTATCCCGATCCTTACGTGATCCACTCCATTGGGATTGATTCTTATGTGGAGCAATGGAGGTTGCACAAGTCCGGCAGATCACAGGAAATGGAACAGCATGCGGCAGGCATGGCGTACCGATTACAGGGGACAGATCCATCGGCCAGCATCTTTGTGGTTGTTTCGTTAAACCTGTTGGACGCCTTGTTGGAGGCGATGGAAATTCCGCAAGAGGAACCGCCAGAAGAAGTGACCTCCCCTTCGGACGTTCAATTGCTGAACCTGCATCCTGATTGTCTGGCGGAAATTACTACCGACTATCCG
>JANMWO010000258.1:0-14802 GCA_031394025.1 Acidobacteriota bacterium | reverse complement strand
TTGGACATGTATTTGTTGAAGGAAACCTATGGAAAGATGATGAGCAGCGGACTGAGGTATACCAAAGAAATCGTACCAGCTCCGGGTGCCGAATTCTTACGAATCATTGTTCGCGATGCCACATCCACGCTGGCCGGGTCAGTTACTGCGAAGTGGTAGCAGAATGTGTTTCTTGTAGCTTGATCGATTAGCCGCGCGGGTGGGATGAATTAGTTTTCGTCACGATAGCAATCGGCTCAGAGTTCCTCCAAGCAGATTAGCTGTTACGATTCCGCCCACCATGTGGCATAATTGCCAGAAAGCGGAGGAATTTAGCAATGAATTGGAAGTACGGCTTGTTGCACGCCACAATACTGGTGCCCATTGCGTTTCAGGCCCAAGCAGCAGCGCAGCCTGCCATTGCTACTAAGGCGGAAGCAATTCTAAAAAAACGATGCTTCGTCTGCCATGGTCTGGGCGGTGTGTCGGTAAACACTGTATACGTTCTGGACCGCGACCGTCTGCTTAGTGCCAAAACGGTTGTTCCCGGCGACAGAAATTCCATTCTGCTGCAAACCATCGAAACAGGACGGATGCCGCAGGGCAGCCCCCCATTGCCAGAGCCAGAAAAAGCTGCGATCAGGGAATGGATCACAGCCGGAGCACCTAACTGGACCGCAGCATCCGCCCCAAAGCTAACCCGAACTTTCCTGCGTAACGATCAGATCACCAAAATCATCCGCCGCGATCTGGAAGCCGCAGGGGAGCGTGACCGTCAATTCCTGCGCTACTACAGCATCGCTCACCTTTATAACGCGGGTGTGCCGGAAGCTGAATTGAATGGCTATCGAACTGGGCTATCTAAGTTACTCAACAGTCTTTCGTGGAGTCGGGAAATTGCTGTTCCCGTGGCGGTGGATCCAGCGAAAACAATTTTACGGATCGACTTGCGGGACCTTAACTGGACAGTTGCCACCTGGAAGCAGGTCGTAGATGGCTATCCTTACGGAATTGAAGCGATCACCCCCGACCTGAATGCCATCAAGATGCTTTCCGGCGCAACAATAAGTTATGTCCGTGCGGATTGGTTTGTGGCCGAAGCATCCGTACCACCGCTCTACAACGGCATCCTTCGCCTACCCACTACCGTGCAGGAGCTGGAACGAATGCTTGGCGTTGATGTTGACCGCGACATCGCCGAGGAAAAGAATATTGCGCGAGGCGGTGTCCGCAAAAGCGGAGTGTCGCGGAATAATCGTGTGGTAGAACGCCACGCGTCCTCTTATGGTGCTTACTGGAGAAGCTATGATTTCAGCGCCAACACAGGCAAGCAAAACATTTTTGAAAATCCGCTTGATTTTTCCGCCGCAGGTGGCGAGATCATCTTCAACCTGCCAAACGGTATGCAAGCTTATTTTCTGACAACCGGCGATGGTAAGTCGCTTGACAAAGGCCCGGTCACCATCGTGTTTGACAAGAACAATCCGGATTCGCCAGAGGTTTTTAATGGCCGGTCCTGCATGAGTTGCCACTATGCCGGCATGAAAAACTTCAACGATGAAGTGCGCCCCATGTTGGACGCCGCTGGCGGTGCCGTGTTTGATCGCAACAAAGCATTGGCCATTTATCCAAAACAAGACCGGTTAGATGGATATTTGAAGCAAGATGCTTCCCGCTTCGAAACCGCTGTTCGCAATTCAGGCGGAGAGATCAGCATCGATTTTCGGACAGAGCCGATTCACGCCCTCTCTGTTAAGTATGCTGCGGAAATTACGTTGGAACTGGCGGCAGCGGAAACGGGTCTGAAGCCAGAAGAGTTTTCCGAGCGGGTGCGTGTGAACAGGAAATTGCAAGAACGCAGCCTTGGCCAACTTTTGTCAGCAAATGGGGGAGTGAAAAGGGATCTTTGGGAAGAGATTTTTAAGGAAGTTCTGGTTGGCGTATCTGATACTTCTTTGCAATTTGCAACCGTTGCGACGAACTCTTACAGAGAACCGGCTGCTGCGCCCCGAGCCACTATTCAACGAACCGATACAAGCAGCCCGCGCCGGAATCCGAAGGACGGATTGCGCTACGTGTGGATTCCGCCAGGTACTTTCCAAATGGGATGCTCCCCGGGTGATGAAGAATGCTCCGACCGGGAAAAGCCATCGAAGTACGTGACGCTTACCAAAGGCTATTGGCTAGGCGAGACGGAAGTTACGCAAGCGGCCTATGAAAAAGTAACAGGTAGTAATCCGAGTAACTTCAAGGGTGCCGATTTGCCGGTGGAGTCTGTGAACTGGAACCAGGCCAAATCCTACTGCGAGGCAATTGGTGGAAGGCTGCCCACTGAGGCCGAATGGGAATACGCGGCGCGAGGCGGCAATTCATCGTCGCGGTATGGGGCTGTTGACCAAGTGGGTTGGTACGAAGACAACAGTGGCAAGAAAACTAATCCTGTAAAGGGCAAGAGGCCGAACAGCTACGGGTTGTTCGATATGTTGGGGAACGTTTATGAGTGGACCAACGATTGGTTCGCTGAGGGCTTGCAAGGCGGTACGAACCCAACGGGCGCTGCCAGTGGTGATAAAAAATCTCTGCGGGGCGGTTCTTGGTTCAACAATACCAGGAACCTGCGGGCGTCGTACCGTTACTGGGGCGAAGCGTCGCTCCAGGATGACGTCCTGGGGTTCCGGTGTGGGTGGGAGTAACATCCATTTACTTTTTTCTTTTTTCCTTTTACTCTTCGCGTTTGTTTTTTGGCGGCGAAGCCGCACGGAAAAAATTTTCAGCTTCCACTCCATTGCTGCGCTATGCTGATCTACGGAACAGAATCAGAAACTGCGGGGCGGTTCTTGGAACAACAATACCAGGAACCTGCGGGCGTCGAACCGTAACAGGAACGAAGCAACGAACCAGAATAACAACCTGGGGTTCCGGTGTGGGTGGGATGCAGGGCACCCTTAAGGTGTGGGCCAGAGTTGCCGTGACTAATCCTCCGGCAAGCGTGCCTCCTTGCTTCCGGGTTCTGGTCCAGGCCTTATGCTGTATCAAGGCCAAACATACAACCGAAGGCCGGTTTTGTGGTAACGGTTCGCCGCGAAGCTCAGCCGGTCTTCCCCTATAATTGAAAAATGTCACTTGCCGAATCGGCACCTATAATTCAGAAAGCTTATGACCTGTCTTTGTGGCTTTTGCCCAAAGTGGAAAGGTTTCCCCGCACTTACAGGTTCACAATAGGCGACCGCATCACGACGACCATGCTGGACCTTCTGACGGCGTTAGTGGAAGCGGCTTATGCCTCGAAACGGGAACTTCCTTTAGAGCGCGCCATTCGCAACTTAAACAGTTTGCGCTTTCTGATGCGGCTTTCCAAGGACTTGAAACTGTTGAGTATGGAATCGTATGGATTTTCCGCCGGGCTAATTGAAGAGCTTGGCCGGATGGCGGGTGGCTGGCGGAAGGCGTCGGCACCGCGATGAAACGGGTAGGCGGATTGTGGCCTCAAGTAGTTTCCCTCGAAAACCTGTTTGAGGCTGTGCGCCGAGCATCATTGGGCAAGAAATGCCGCCCCGATGTTGCCGCATTTCTTTGCGGGCAGGAAACGGAAGTTATTGCTCTTCAACGTGAGTTACTAAGTGGAGAGTATTGTCCTGGGGAATACAGAGTGTTCCAGATTCGCGAACCAAAACCCAGGCAGATATCAGCCGCGCCGTTTCGGGATCGTGTGGTGCATCACGCGTTGACCCAAGTTCTGGAACCCGTATTTGAGCGCCGGTTTTTGCCAGTGAGTTTTGCATGCCGGACCGGCTTTGGCTCCCATGCGGCGGTGGACAAAGTGCAAGCTGCAGCCCGGCATGGCGGCTATGCATTGCGGTGTGACATTCGCAAATACTTTGCCAGTGTGGACCATGAAATTCTTCAGGAGAGGCTGGAACGGGTTGTTCGCTGCAAGCCTACGTTGGAACTTGCGGGGCGCATCATTGCTGGTTCAAATCCGCAGGAGGCCGTAGATTGGTATTATCCGGGCGACGACTTGTTCACTCCCTTTATGCGGAAGCGGGGGCTGCCTCTGGGGAATCAAACGTCGCAGTTCTTCGCGAATGTTTATTTAGACAGTCTGGACCACCTGGTTACGCGTGAGTTGCGGCCCGCAGCATATGCCCGATATGTGGATGATTTCGTGCTGTTGGATCAGGATAAGAGTAAGTTACGTGACTTACGCTATGCCATAGAGAAGCATCTTGTTGGTTTGCGGTTACGATTGCATCCAGGCAAGTCACGCACTTACATGGTCGTGGATGGGATCACGTTTCTAGGCTGGCGTATTTTCCCAGGTTACAGGCGATTGGTTAGGGGAAACGTAATCCGATTTCGCAGGCGGTTGGCTAAGCTGAAGCAGTATTGGGATGCTGGGGAATTGGAATGGGAAAAGGTGAGGCAGGCGGTGGCGGCCTGGATTGGGCACGCAGGGTATGGCGATACGTGGAGGCTTCGGGAGCAGATTTTTGAGCATGCGGCCTTCAGGACGGGTTCAGCAGCGCTGAACCCATTGACCATGACCCTGGGAGGAAGCAGCACACCAGGTTCCACATTGTGAAGCGTACATCGCACCCACAAGCCTTGACTAACGTATATACATTTGTATAGGTTGGGCTATGATGGATTTACAGGTCAGCGGGTTCGATTGGGATAAAGGGAACCGAGCAAAGTGTCAGAAGCATGGCCTTTCCATCGCACAGATCGAAGCGTTTTTTGCAAACAGTCCCCGTACTGCGCCGGATTTGAAGCACTCGTCAGATGAGGATCGTTTTATTGCCATTGGGAGAATAGCAGGACGACCCGTTTTCGTGGGGTTCACCATACGAGTCCAAAATAATCGCCGTTTCATCCGCCCTGTGACGGCGCGATTCATGCACGCAAAGGAGGTTGCCGCTTATGAAAAAGAAAGTTCCGCACCTGAAATCGGATAAGCAAGCCGAAGCTTTTTTGGCTCAAGACCTGTCCGGCCTCGATTTCGCACAGTTCAAACCGGCAAAGTTTGAATTCGAGAAAAAGGACGACCAAATCAACATGCGAGTGCCGAAGCCGTTGCTGGCAGCAGTAAAAGAGCGTGCAAAAGCGCGTGGCATTCCCTATACACGCTTCATCCGAGAAACGCTGGAACGTGCCATTGCATCGAAGTAACTAAACTGGAATTCCATGGTTGATGTTGCGCCTTGATTCCGTCTTCGATATCTTGTGCAAATCCCTCGTCCATCACAGCATTGGAACCACGTGCCTTAAGATCCGCAAGTACTTCTGTGCTCATTCTGCCAACAGGTTGTGATGGTTTAAGAACCGCCACGGGTCTGTGATTCTGTTCGATCACAATTTCCGCACCTTGCTGTACTTTGGACAGCACCTCGTGAAAGTTATTGGCTAGTTCAGCTTTGCTCATGTGGACGGTTGCCATGGTTTTATTATGACACCTCAGTTCTTCGGCCTACCCACCAACAGTTCGTCAAACGTCGTGAATAAAGAAATCGGGTAGCAGAACCTTGCGGCTCGCTACCCGATTTCACCACCCTACTAACTAACTACCGCACTTCGTTCAAACCACCTATACCGCATGACTTGCAGATGCCGAACGAACTGCCGTTTCCGACAATGTTTGTGCAGCGGCTGGTAATGCTGGCTAGTTCCGTTGGACTCAGCGTTGAATGCAGGAACGGGGTTTCGCCCACGGCGAAGGCTCCAGGAGTAACGGCGGCGTGGATTGTGGTGCCGAATGCCGCGGATCCGCCAGCCGTTGGGAAGAGCGCCGTACCGGCCTGCGCTGCAGAATTGGTGCAGTTTGTGCCGGTAAACGTTGGACCCGCGCCAGTGTTCACCAGTTTCACAATCACCGAGTTCGGTCGAACACCAGTGAGTGTGTTGGCGGTTAAATCGTTCTTTACCGAAAGTGAAACCAGTCCGTTCGGGGTGATTAAGCAAGAGCAGCAGGATACAAGCTGTTCATCGGGTGAGAACGTATACACGTTCATGCAGATGTTGCCCGTTCCGCCGAAGCCAGGCCCGGATAAAGCTGCGCCGTTGAAGCCGGTGTTGGTAATGTTGATCACCGAATCGCCTGCGGTCAGGTTGGCCGCATAACGAATCAGGAAATCAAGTGGCAGGATCTTCGTCGGATCTGATGCCGTATTGTTGCCGCTATACACCGCCAGTTCGCCGCCACCTGCCACCGCTACATTGTTGATCACGGCAAGCGGGGAATTGGTCGCCACATTCACGGTGATCGTGATGGGCGGGAAGCTTGAACCAGTCGCCACGATTGATGTGGAGCTGCAAGTAATGGTGACCACATTGCAGGTCCAACCGGTGCCGGACATAGCCACTACCGTCAGGCCAACAGGCGGAGTTTCCGTCATCACAACAGGCGCGCCAGTCGTAGGTCCAAAGCCGATGTTGCTGACCACTACGGTGTAAATGGCACCCAACTGGCCTTGTGTGAAGTCGCCAAGATGGCTCTTTGAGATGATCAGGTCGGGCAACTGAATGATGGTGGTGGGGTCATCCACATTATTGTTGGCGGCATTGGCGTCGCCGCCACCAGATACCACTGCCGAATTGGTGACATTCGGAGGAGCGTTGGGGGCCACTGTCACTGTAAGTGTAATTGGATTGAAATTCGCGCCAGGCCCTACAACCGCTATGCTGGTGCAGGTCAATGTTGCAAGGGTGCAACTCCAGCCGGTGCCGCTGATGGCAGTGGCCGTCATGCTAGCAGGCAAAGTGTCGGTGACCGACACTGGAACGCCAGTGGTCGACCCAACGCCAACATTTTTCACAGTAATCGTATATTGCGCGCCCACTTGGCCTTGCAAGAAACTGCCGGGGTGCGTCTTGGTCAACGATAAATCGGGCAGCAGAGCGAGAGTGGAAATTTCCCATGCGCTGCGGCCGTGAGTTGCCACCGCCAAAAGGTTCAGATTTGCGTTGAATTCGATTTGCACTGCTTGGCTGTTGGGCAACCCAGTGCTCACTCGAGCCCAGGTAATGCCACCGTCGGCAGATGCGTAAACACCGTCTTCAGCGCCAATGTATAGCACGCCCGATCCAACCTGGATTGACCAAACCGGTTGGGAGCACAAGCAAGCCGTCACGCTGGACAAATTCCCGCTGATGTCTGTCCAACTGGTCCCGCCGTTGGTCGTCCTATATACGTTACCCGCTCCGGTGAAGTTGTTCAGCACGGCATAGGCGGTTGTGGAAGTAGTCGGGTCCACTTGCAGGTCCTGCACAAGTCCATTCGGCAGCCCGGTATTCACAAGCGTCCAAGCGGTGCCATGATTGGTTGTGACAAAGACGTTGGTCGGCCCGAAACCAGCATTCCCTCCGGTGGCCTTATGCACCGATGCATAAATTGTGTTGGTAGCAGAACGCGAAAGACCTATGGCGTTCACAAACCCGCCTACCACTGGGAAAGCGCCCAGCTTGGTCCATGCCGTACCTTGATTGGTGGTTTCCCAAATCCCATCCGTGCCGTACAGCACGTGGTCGCCATTGCCAGGGTCCACAACAAAGGGTGCGTAGAATTGCTGATTGTTCAGATCGGCGGAAATGCTTGTGGTGCGGGTTGCCCAGGTTGCCCCGCTATCGTTTGAGAAACGGAAGAAACCAGATGAGCTTGCGTTGGGAATCTGGTGATAGGCAATGGATCCGTTGGTCTGGCTGAATTTGGCATAGCCGCCGTCGCCGCCATCGGTCTCACTCCAGACGGTGTCTCCGCTGAATTTTTCTGTTCCATTATCCTGGCTGCCACCAAGCACCTGCTTTGGATCGGTTGGATGCATGCCCACGCCAGTGAACTGGATGGTAGCCAAATCGCCATTCAAATTCGCCCAGGTTGGGCCTGCCGGATTATCTAAACGATACAGCCCGCCGTCGCAGCCGTCATAGTAAAGTCCAGCCACAATCGCTCCAGCATGATGGTCAGCGTGCGGATTCAAAGCGCCGCCTGAAACATCGGACCAATTTGCGCCGCTGTCGGTGGTGCGCAGAATGCTGCCAGCGCCCGCGGAACCAGCCACCACAACAATGGCCGAGTTGGCTGGATCCACTGTGATCACGGTGTCATACCAGCCTTGCGCGGTCATGTAATTACCCATGCCCGGATTTGCTGTCAAATTGGTGGAAGTCGTGCCGCCATTGTCACTGCGACTGACGTACAAAACTCCATTGCCAACAGGATTCTGCGCCGACGCATAAACAACCTGCCCGGAAACGGCGAGGGCAATGCGCCCCACCGTCGCGCCGCTGGTGAACCCCGCTTGCAAGGCCCAAGTTGTGCCGCTGTTGGTGGATTTATACACGCCGTTGGCCGCGTCTCCACCGTTATTGCCGTGCGCCGCATAAATGGTTGTAGGATTTGTTGTATCCAGTTGCACATCAGACCAGGCATTGTTCGATTCAAGACCAGCGGCCAGGGTCATATTCGTCCAGGTGACGCCCGTATCGGTGGTTTTGTAAACGCCTGTCCCGCAGCAGGCTCCATTGTAGCCGGAACTAGCCACAGACGCATAGGCAATGGCCGAATTGGTTGGATCCACTGCGATGCGCCCAATCGTCAGCCGGTTGTTATTGAAGATGCCTCCCGGCCCGGTGCGCAACGTCCAACTGGCCCCACTATTGGTGGATACAAGGATGCCCCGTCCAAAATTGGAATCAAGCGCGTTGTTGGTCTCACCGGTTCCGGCGTAAATCACACTGGTGTTGCTGGGGGCAATGGCAATGGACCCCATGGAAAGAGTTGTCTGCGTGTCGGTCAGGGCCGTCCAACTGGCACCAGCGTTCGCGCTCTTCCAAATGCCGCCACCGGCAGGAGATATATAAATAACGTTGGCGTTGGTAGGGTGCACGGCTAATCCAGTAATTCTTCCGGCGACATTGCCGTTGGTGCCATTGGAATTGAGCGGTTGAGGTCCAATCAGCGTCCAGTTATTGGAGGTGATTGCACCAACTGGCGACTTTTGCCCGGCCTTTTCTTGGGCCGCAGATTTGGGAGATACTGGCGTCCAGGGGGTCGCACGCACTGGCGGGTTAGGCCGGGGTTGCGCCATCATTAGGCTGGAAGAGGCAGCGACCACAAGCAGGGTCTGCGTCAAAAAAGATCGAGGGATAAACATCGCGGTCTCCTACGGGATAAATTCGTAGGCTCAAGAATAAGTGACTTTCGAAATAAAAGTAATCCTCCAAAGGAAGTAACCCGTACTGTTGGTTTGCCTTGCTGATGCGCTAATTTTGAATTCGTAGCTGTGGCGGGGGAATGCTATGTTAACTGCCAATAGCGAATGCATTTTCTGCCAGCGTCTGAACGTAGACGCGGATGTCCTTCGGCCAGGGTTTGATTAGCTGATTGAAGCGGACTTTGTCACCGGCATACAACGCACGGGTTGCCTCTTCATAGCCAGGGCGATTCCCGGCCATCGCCGTTAAAAATCTTCCTGTTGCACTTTGAGCTGGACGCTTGCCCGAATCGTTTTTTCTAGCATCCTCCACTAAACGTCGAATTGCGGCTGAAGCCCCGCTGGGCTGCTCTTCAAGCCATTCCCAATGCCGTGGCAGCAGGCTGATTTCGCGCGACACAACCCCTAACTTTGGACGTCCCGGCCCTGCTTGAGCCTTTGACGGAATAGCGGCAGTCAGAATTGCTTCCAATGTCCCGCGCAGTTCAAAATCCACTTGCTTGCCTGTTTCGTTATCGAAGATCAGGATCAAAGGGCAATCTTTATCGAAGCGCGCCTTCACAACTGGAAGTATTTTTTCAAGTGGACCGGAAGTAAGGATGGTGTCGCCAAGGAAAGCAGTGAAGGATTTGACTTCAGACATAGGGTAATATTACCCGGATAATATTATCCTGTCAAGCGTCGGGAATAATGACTAAGCTTGCTTGGGTCATCGGGTGCCAGGACATTCAGTTGGCCTGGAAAAACATAGGAAACAAATGCTGGGCGGTTATTCACCATAACACTGGTCCCAACCAAACTGGTAGGCATTCTGCCATTCACCAAATCGGAACCAGCCAGGCTGCGGGCGGTGCCTGGGGTGGCCAGATCAGTGCCAAAAATAGTGAACCATGAACCAGGGCAGACGCCTGCTTCAAAGCTGGCTGCACTTACAACGGCGCTGGCACTGGTGATCACCGGCTTTGATGCGGCCACTTTTACGCCAACGTCATAAGTAGCATCGAACCCGCCACTGGCGTTCTTCGTCATATTCAGCAATAGCGATGTGGTTCCACCGTAGATTCCATCGTTGGCGTTACGCGTATCGCGTGTTCCTCTACCGGCATAGGGTGCTTGCTTAAATACATCGTCGGTAACAGCATCGTCGAAGTACATTTGGCTGCTGTATTCGTAAGATTTTTGATTCTGATCGAAAAGTCGAACCTTCACATGGATGTGCACAGTACGGCCCGAGTACCAACCTGGATAGATGGTGGTGAACTTTACTTTGCCATCTGTGTTGGAAACTTGATAGCCACGCAAATATTTTCTGCCAACAGTATTGTTTTCAGCCTTGTCGCTGTAGAGACCGCCGCCATCACAGTGCCATATATCTATGTAGGCTCCGCTCAGTGGAGTGCAGCAACCGTCATCTACCCGATTCACTGAAATGTTCAGGTTCAACGGGATGCCCGCCGAGGCTACTCCATAGCTGGGGTCAATCCGAATGTCGGACCGGTTCAGTAACTCGTCCACAAAATATGGACCCTCGGTCTGCTCTGGTTTTAAGATGCAACTAAGACACGTGGAATCGGCCAGGATTGGGCTTGGGCCAATACCCAAACCAGCCACCGTGATCACACCGCTGTGCCGATTAAAGCCAGTGCATCCCGTCGCTTGATTTGAAGCTGTTCGATCTGTTCTTGATTCATAGTTTGTTATGAGGTAAACACCAAGCATCCCGCGATTGACCCGTCCGCAATGTAAAGATTAGGTTAAGATTAGGCCGCAGTTGGCAAACATCGGCTCAACGTCGGTGTGGGAAAAGCCCGGTCCTTTGAAGAGAAGCTTTTCGCCCATAGCCTTGGCTAGTGCGTAAGAAAAACAGTCCCCAAAGTTAAGTCCAGCAGGATGACGGCCTTTGCCGAATTTATGGAAGGCGATGCGAGCCCATTTCAACTGACACTCATCCAGGGCAACTTTGCGAATGTCACTTTTGCGCAGAAATACTTCTAATTCCTGTTCGCCTTGGTCACCCAGGCGTGCTTCCAAAATCCTATGTAATTCCAGGGCTGAAGGCATGGCCAATAGGCGAATGGGATCTTGTTCCATGGCACTTACGATAACTTCCCAACCGGGCTCCCGGAATAGAATGGCGATGATGGCAAATGTGTTGATTACCATTTAGGTTGGAAACCCACTGTCGTCATAGCCAAGAATTTCTTCCATGGAACGGGCATCCAAAATCGGCAGTTTCGCCAAGCGTTCCTGAATGGGGGCTATCTCTTGAATTAGTCCAGGGTCAGAAGAAGCTTCAAGTGCGGCTTGGTGGGTACCGTGGGTCATCATTGCCAGCGTCTGAGGGAGGATTTTATTATGGATGCAGAACCCATAATTTTCAAGGCCTTTCTCAAATAAGAATTTTATCCGCAGATGACGCAGATGGACGCCGATAAAACGGCCTACAAAGACGCCTGGCAAGACAGAGTTAGTTCTTGTTTTATCTGCGCCAATCTGCGTCATCTACCGGATAAGTTAAATTTGCGATACGCTAATAGAAGCCTGAGGCACCCATTATGTGGCGCCTTCAGTCTAAGAGTAATTTTAAGGATAGAATTTGCAGCGAATGGACGATCGCATTCGAGTATTGATCGCCAAGCCGGGTCTCGACGGTCATGACCGTGGTGCCAAAGTAATTGCCCGCGCCTTACGCGACGCGGGTATGGAAGTCATCTACACAGGCCTGCGTCAGACCCCAGAGATGATTGCCTCTGCCGCGCTTCAAGAAGATGTGCAAGTCATTGGCTTGTCCATCCTTTCGGGCGCACACTCCGCCATTGTCCCCCGCCTCATGCAACTGCTTGCCGAAAAGGAAATAACCGATGTGATGGTTATTCTGGGCGGCATCATTCCCGATGAGGATGTGGAGTCAATGAAGAAGTTGGGCGTGGCCGCAGTATTTCAGCCGGGGGCACCACTCCAGGAAATCGTTCAGTTCATCCGCAGCAACATACAGCAACCGGTAGGACATAGCCGCTAGTGGAAAAGAAAACAACAATGCAAGATAAAATCAACATCGCCGTTTTTGTCGATTACGACAATATTGAAATCGGCGTGAAGTCAACACTGCGCCGGGAATTCGACGTCGGTTTGTGCCTGGAAGCGCTGAAAGAACGTGGCGATATTGTCGCCAAGTTCGCCTACGCCAACTGGGGCAGGCAGGAAGAAGCCACCAGACAGATGGCCCAAAACGCCGTGCAAATGGTGCAACGCCTTCCATCGCCCCGTGGCGATAAGAATGGGGCCGATATCAACCTTGCCCTGGATGCCCTGGAAATGGCCTTCACCCACACCCATGTCAACGCTTTCTCCATCATCAGTGGCGATAGCGATTTCATCCCGCTGGTGAACAAGTTAAAGGAGTATGGCAAAACCGTCTATATTGTGGGCGGCAAGGCCTTCACTTCAAACATTCTCCAGCAGAATTGTCATGAGTTCATCAGCTACGAATCGTTATTGGACGATCCGAAAAATGCTGGTCGTGAGGTAAAGGAATTCAAGGAACGGGAGCGCAGAGATTTCGATAAACCTCGTGACCCGCAAATTGGACCTCAGCAGAAAAAAGAGTTCCGGCCACGTCCTGCACCTTTGGAACTGACGCAGGCCATGCCTTTGGTGGAACGTGCTCTGCAAGTGTTGGAACGTCGCGAAGTGCAACCGCAGCTTGGCTTGTTAAAGAGCACCATGTTGCAACTGGACCCCAGCTTCAGCGAAAAAGCCTATGGTTGTTCCAGCTTTTCAGACTTTGTCGACAAGCTGAAGAAGGCAGACCTGGTCAACGTGGGTGGCAGCGAAGGCCGTTACACAATTCAACGCAAGGGCCTGGGCAGTGCCGTGAAGGACCGCTTCGCACCACGTCCGGAAGAAGCATTGCAACCGCTGCGTGAGGTTCTGGAAATTCATCGCGCGGAGATGGAAGAAGGTGAGCCATCGGAAAATCTTAACAAGTGGATGGTGGAAGAATTCCAAACCTTCGATCACAAGAAGTACGGCTTCCAGGAGTTCACAGAGTTTCTAAACTTCGCTCAGGATAAGACAGTGGTTCGTCTGGAACCGCATCCAGATAAGGGCATCATTGTAACTCTTGGTGCTGAATTCTATCCACCGGCTGCACCACCACCGCCCCCTGAGCCGGAAAATATTGAAGAAGAAGAGGATGAAAAGCAGCCCATTGTAATTGGTCAGCCCAGCCGTTTCGGTCCCACTCCAGAACCGGAACCAGCACCCAAAGCCAAGCGTCCGGTGCGTCGCAAAATGGCCGGTCCAGGCGGTGGCGGCAACAAACCGCAAGGAGATCGTCCGCGTCCTACGCGTCGGCCTCGTAAGAAGGAATAGTTGTCCATGATTGAACGCATGATTGAACGACTGATACCGGAAGGATCAGTTTCCCCGCGCGGACCCTACAGCCATGTAGTCCGCGCCGGGGGCTTCTTATTTGTGTCAGGCCAGGGGCCGATTGATCCAGCAACGGATCAGATGTCCTACGGGACCATTGAACACGAAACTCGAATCGTATTGAATAACGTGCAGCGGTTACTCGAAGGCGTGGGTGCCAGCATGGCCGACGTGGTGAAGTGTTCTGTATTCCTGCGCGATGGCGGTGACTTCGCGGCGATGAATACTGTGTACGCAGAATTTTTCGGGGCAGCGAAGCCAGCTAGGACGACGGTGGAATGTAAGTTTGCGAATCCGCAAATGAAGGTGGAGATTGACTGTGTGGCGTACAAGCCATAAGTTCCGCCAATGATTTCACAAGACGAATTGCGGTTACTGTTAGCGGACCTTGAAACGGATCGGGTTGAGTGCACCGTATCCGCTGACAAGACAGACAAATTTTCTGAAGCTGTTACCGCATTTGCCAATGATTTTCCTGGTCATCAGCTTCCTGGGTACTTAATCATTGGGGTTGACAACAATCGAAACCTGACCGGGTTGAAAGTTTCCGATGATCTTTTGACCAGTTTGGGCGGCCTTCGTTCTGATGGCAATATCCAGCCCCTTCCTGTAATTAGTGTTGCTAAGTTTGTGTTTCCTGAAGGCGAGGTTGCCGTTGTGGAAGTGTTGCCCTCCAAACTTCCCCCTGTTCGCTATAAGGGTCGAGTGTGGATAAGAGTGGGGCCGCGCAGAGCAACTGCTAGTGAGCAGGAAGAGCGGATTCTAACCGAACGTCGGGTTTCGCACGCAGCCACTTTCGATGCGCAACCTTGCCTGGATTCCACGCTGAAAGATTTGGCCGTCAATCGATTTGAAAACGATTACTTAAGCTACGCTGTTGATGAGGAAGTGATTCGAGAAAACCATCGCGACATCAAGCAGCAACTCGCTTCGCTTCGCTTTTTCGATCTTAAAAATGATTGCCCTACCAATGCGGGAATCCTGCTTTTCGGGAAAAATCCGCTGGCCTGGATCCCTGGCGCCTATATTCAATTCCTGTTGCTTGACGGAGAGGCCCTTCATGATCCGGTTTTCCAGGAGCGGAGCATTTCTGGAGACCTCGCATCGGTATTACGCGAGTTGGGAACCTTGGTTAAATTGCAAATAGAACATTATCCAGCGCGTGAATCCGTGCTGCGTG
>JANMWO010000237.1:0-2990 GCA_031394025.1 Acidobacteriota bacterium | reverse complement strand
CGGTGGCGGAGATCGTCCCCCATTCCGTGGTGGTTCCGGTGGCGGAGATCGTCCCCCATTCCGTGGTGGCTCCGGTGGTGGAGATCGTCCTCCATTCCGTGGTGGTTCCGGTGGTGGAGATCGTCCTCCATTCCGTGGTGGTTCCGGTGGTGGAGATCGTCCCCCATTCCGTGGCGGCGACAGGCCGGGCGGGAAACCATTCGGCAAAGGTGGCGGAAAGCCGAAGCGGGACTAATGTTTAGTTACGGAAGTTCCTATCAGTAGATTGGTAGGCAGAATGCCCGCTCCACCTTTGATAAAACTGGTTTGGCATTGGTGGCATTGGTGGAGCAGGCGGTTTCGCCTGCTGCGGATCATCACAATTAAGAAGTATTGGCCTACAAACACAACGCTTAAAGTTGCGCATACTGGCATCTAAAGCGTAAGATAGAGATGCAATGCCCGGTGTCGGGGCGTAGCGAAGCCTGGTATCGCGCCTGGTTCGGGACCAGGAGGTCGCAGGTTCGAATCCTGCCGCCCCGACCATAAATTTCAATTCTACTTTAACGGCCGAGGGCTCCACGCTCCCGGTCGTTTTGTTTTAACCAGACACACAACATCGGCAAGAAACAGGGGAATTAAAGAAAAACACAAATGTCAAAACAATCACCATGGGCAGCGGCGACGTTTTCACCGACCTCGGTTTCTCGCCCGCCGAATCCAGCAACCTGCGCATCCGGTCCCAGATGATAACGGCGCTGAGGAAGTTCATCGAGAAAGAAGGATTAACACAAGCCGATGCAGCAAAGCGTTTGAAGGTGAGTCAGCCCCGAATTTCAGATCTGACACGTGGCAAGATCAGTCGGTTTTCGCTTGACACGCTGGTGAACATGCTCACCGACGCTGGCCTTGTGGTCGACTTCCGCATCAAACAACCGTCGCGGCGTGTAGCATAGCCTTGGATCAACTGCGGAAGATTGATTTTAATGCGGTAAGGAACCTATCGAGGCTAGAAGGTTTACCGACGAGCAGTGCGAAGTTCGGCGGGACTACATCGTTGCCAGACTTGCCAGCTTGGTAACGTCGCACTGGTTGTGGTGCGTCGCAGTATGTCGAACCCAAGCGCTCAAGGATTCCCGGATCATTTCCTGCGTAGCGGTGGCACCCCACCTCCGACACTAAAACGGCACTTATGGCTTCCTCGATTTCTTCATGCGTTTGAGGTTGCCGCTTCCAAATACAATGATCAAACTCCACGTTCTCTGCCCATCCCACAAGATTCGGTGCTGCTACGTGGGGAGCTCCGCAAGTGATGCACTCGTCGTTGACAACGTAGAAGTCGCCAGGTGCTGATTGAGGGTGGGCTTTGAACTTTCGCGTGCTCATAACTCTTTCTCCTATCATTTGCCGGTTAGCAGCCTGCGGAAAATTCAAGATCTGAAGGAACTCAGCTACACCCGTTGACGGGCTCGAGTTTCCGCGTGTATCAAGTAGCCTAAATCAGCGAAGAGTCTCAGATCGCACACGCGGGGCAAGATCAGCCGATGGAAACACGAGGGATGTCCCCAGGTTTTCCCATATGAATTTGGATGGTTGGTGCTACTTGGAGAGTTACCATTTGCGCTCGCGGACCACATTTCCGCGAAAACACCGAAACAGGGCCATCACCAAAAATGCGCTACCCGTCAATAAAAGCTTTTGGGGTTCCGGCACATCTATCTGTGTAAATTCAATTGTGTCAATTCCAGCTGCTACTCCTTGAAACATATAGATCCGAAGCTCAATATTGCTGGAATTTGTAAATGCCGTCACTGAGAGTTGCTGCCAAGCCGCTGGTGTTGTTGGAAGGCCGGGTGGTCCAGCAATCGGCATATCGACTTGAAGTTGTTGGGAGAAGGCGATTGGCAACCCAAGATCAGTATCAAACATCACTAATTGCATGACACTAGGCTCAAGGTTGGACAACCCAGTGAAGCAGAATAGGTTGTGATTTTCCCTGGTATGGCGCTAATCGTTTGCAGGTAGGCCTGTCCTATGTTACCAAAACCATATCTTACAGCCATGAAGTTTGTACCCTGTTGAGGCGTCGTCGGCGACCATTGGCTATCGCAGCTCTGGGCATTGTTTGTAATGGCGTAGCTTCGTTGAGCCATACCTGTCAGTGGGCAAGTAGAGGTACCTGCAATGTTACCCGAGGTAAAACCACTGAATCCCGGGCTCACACTTCCCGTGAAATTGTTGAAATCCTGAATAACCGTGGCCGCGCCAGGGGTGGCAAGAATACCGAGCACCAAAATACTTATTAGAAGGGAATAACAATTGGCTTTCATGATTTGCACTCCAAATTGAATTACTAACATACGTTAACACTTAATGCGATACGTTATACATTGCCAATAAGTGCCCGTAACTGTTTGCAGTTGAAGAAATTCGTGATCTTGGTAGCAAATCATCGATTTGGTCGATGGTTCGGATTATGGACAATCTCACTTTCGTTCGTAGATGGAGCATCACCAAAGCTCTCGCTGGTTCTTGGCCTGGCGTTTCCCATGTCAACCTTAGCCGCCGATAGTGGCTACAAGACGATTGCTAGAGATGTGCCGTACTTCTGGCCTAAGTTGTTGGTCAATAACAACATTAAGTAATGGTGAACAATCACTGTGCCCGTGTTGTTGATTGTTAACTAGTTCATGGTTCGGGACCAGGAGGTCGCAGGTTCGGAATCCTGCCGCCCCGATCATAAATTTTTTTTGAACTTTGCTAAAACCGCTCTAAAACACGGGCTTGCCCTGTGCGGCTTGCTCGTAGGCACTCCCATGCTTTGTTGGTGAGTCAAGCGTTACAGTCGTTGCGTTTTGGAGTGCAAGCAAGCGATCCGCGCACCTTATGGCTTCAATTCTTGCGATTGCTACTGCTCTGGCAGCTTGCCTGATTCCAACTCTGCGGGCAATGCGTGTGAATCCGATTTCTTTTCTACGGCAGGATTAAAAAGAGAGAGAGCCGAAGCCCTC
>JANMWO010000236.1:0-11420 GCA_031394025.1 Acidobacteriota bacterium | reverse complement strand
CACGATAGACCAGGTCTCGCCAAGCTTGCAGATTCTTTTTCGGCTTCCAATCCAGAGTGAACATTGCGGCATTAGGCAGCCAGTGTCGCCCCGCCCAGAAACCCCACATGGTGAACCCATTCATTTTTGGATGACTAAACGCCAGAGTCAAAAAATCTCGCGTATATTGCGCCTGAATGTCCTCATCCAGAGTGTTCACATCGAACTCAGTCACCTGAATAAAGTTCACTTCTTTAGCGAACTGCTCAAAGATTTCATATACACGATCCGGCGCCGTCAGATTGCCACCAAAGTGGCTCTGCAGGCCGAACCCATCCACTGCCCCGCCTTGTTGTTGAATCAACTTCAGCGTGTTGTAAGTGAAGTTGATGTGCTGCAGTGAATAGCCGCCACGTTCCACATTGTCGTAGTCATTGAGCATCAGTTTGACATTTGGGTCATTGCGGCGGGCCAGCTTAAACCACTCAGCCATTTCCGAATCGCCAAGAACAGCTTGCACATCTTTGTTATCGAACGGCTCATTAAGAACGTCCCATTCCGCAACGCGACCCTGCGTCATGGTGACCAATTGCGAAATGTGGCTATTGATTCGGCTGCGCAGCGCTTCTTTGTTCACAGGGTTCGCTGCCAGCATGTTTTGCACGTCGGTCGGCAAATTTCTACTGGCGGGCCATACCAAAACATGCGCGTGGATATCTAAACCGTTGTCGCGTAACCAACGTTCAGCCAGATCAAATCTTCCAGCCGCCCAGGTCTCATAAAAGGGCCATTTCAAATCGTTCTCAATGGCCACTTTGTTGAAGTTTCTAAGGATCTCTTCGCGATATCGTTGGCTGCTGGCATTGTTGGCTGTAATAGTGCCAGAGTCAACGGCAGTGGCGAATCCGAAAGCATGTTTCTTCATTCGCACTCTGACCGGAGCCCCTGCCACGGGGTTGCCCACACCATCTTTTACGGTCACTACAATATCGGTCTTGCGGTATTTTTCAATACGCTCGGCAGCAGCAGCGCGCCACGGAGCATCGGGTGCTGACCCATCGTAAGGCAGGCCTGCCAGATTCAACTTGCGGACATCGAAATCAGGACCGTAGTTCAACAATTGGAATCCGCCAATTTCCACTTGCTGCAGTTGAGCGCCCACCCAAAATGACAAGTTGTAAGCTCCAGCGGTGTAGTTCGAATCCCAACGAAACGGTACCTGCACCAGCCTCCATTCTTTGGAAGCGCCAGTGGTCCAATCCGCCGGTTTTGCGTAAGGACTGACTGCCTGTTCCACCACGAACTGGGCCAATGCCGGTGTGTCGCGAGTAGTGCGCATCCAGTAAGTAGCCACACCGACGTCGTTCTTATTGGCAGCTTTTGTATTGAAGCAGCGCAGCCGAATGTCCCAGGCATTGGGAGCCAATTCAGTGGTAGTGATGCGCCAGGCACGAGTAAAACCCGGACCTTCCACATCTACCGTGCTGTAACTTACCCGTGGGGCACCATCCAGACGATTGAAGCATTGCAGTGCGTCAGAGGTCAGCATGTTGATTGGCTCTTGGGCAAAGAGGTAGCCGACAGGCAGTACAAATAGCAGTAAAGCGCGTGCAGTCATTTCTAAGCCCAGGATCGCACAATCGACAACAAGAATCTGGCTGACTGCCAAAGAATAACGCTTGCAGTATAACGCGGTTCGTTATACCCTAGAGGTTGATTAGATCTTTCAGATGCAGGGAAACCGAAACTCTCTATTCAGGCGTGCGAGTTCGACGATTAGAAAGCATTGCGACTACAGCCCGTAGAAAGTTGCGCGTGTTGGATGCAGCATTGGTCCTCTCCGATCTGGCAAGTCCAGGCAATAACCTGGAGGCACTCAAAGGGAATCGCGCTGGGCAGTATAGTATCAGGGTTAACGGCCAATATCGCCTATGTTTCACTTGGACGGGCGTGGATGCCGAAGATGTTGAAATCGTCGACTATCACTAAGGAATAATAAATGTCTAAAATCGCACTACTACCGGCCATCCACCCAGGCGAAATTCTTCGCGAGGAATATCTGGCGCCACTTGCATTGAGCATCAACCAATTGGCCCGCGATATCTACGTCCCAGTAACCCGCATGAGCGAGATTGTCAATGAACGTCGGGGGATTTCCGCCGATACGGCGCTGCGGCTGGGTCGCTACTTCAGCACGACTCCCGAATTTTGGATCAACCTACAGAAACTGTACGAACTGGAAGTGGCTGCTCGTGCCGTCGGCCCGGAGATTATGAAACGAGTCCAGCCACGTAAAGCAGCATAAAGCTACTTGGCGTTCATCGCGAAACTCCACATGGTATCGCCAGTTCCCACCACCACATACTGCGTGCCATCCATCTCAAAAGTAATCGGCGCATTGCTCATCGGTTGAGCCAGATTCGCATGCCACAGCGCAGTGCCAGTCTTCGCATTCAGAGCGATGAAATTGTTGGAAGGGTCACCGGCAAACACCAGATTCCCTGCTGTGCTCAACACTCCGTTACGAGGTCCACCGGGGCCTTCCCACTTATGACTCCAACGGATTTTACCGGTCTTGTAATCGATGGCCTGAAGCATTCCTTCCGAAAATCCACCCCGATCATTGCCACCCCAACCTTCTGGCTTGGGGTCGTCATCAAAGATGTAATACACGCTGTAAGCATTGGCGGCGTTGATGTAGAACAGCCCTGTATCCGGGCTGAAACTGGGCGGAGGCCAGTTGGCCGCACCCGCCTGATTGGGCGCCACCAGTGCACCGTCCGTCTGCGGATACTTTGCTTCATCGGGAATCGGCTGACCTTTGGCGTCTATCCCCTTCGCCCAATTTGCTTTGGCGAATTTCGACGTTACAATGTTCTTCCCCGTAGCCCGATCCAGCACAAAGAAATATCCGTTACGGCTGGCCTGGGCAACTAATTTCCGCTTTTGTCCGTTGATCTCACCATCAATCAAGACGGCAGTTTGAATGGCGTCCCAGTCATGCGTATCGTGCGGTGATGGTTGAAACCACCATTTCAGCTTGCCTGTATCTGGATTCACCGCTACGATGGATTCCGTATATAAGTTGTCCCCAATGCGACCCTTACCGGCAATCACTGGCTGCGGATTTCCCGTGCCGAAATAGATCAGGTTCAATTCAGGATCGTATGTAGTTGCACCCCACACCATGCCGCCGCCATGCAACATTGATTCCACCGATGGCCAGCTTTTAGCTTCCTCAGAACCAGGTTGCGGATGGGCATACCAGCGCCATTCCAAATCACCTGTTTCAGGGTTGTGCGATTCAATGTAACCAGGCACGTCCAAATCGTCACCACTTACTCCTACAATCACGTGGTTCTTTACGATAAGCGGAGCAGTGCTGCCGAAGTACATCTGATCCAGTTCGCAAATCGATTTATGCCAACGCTCCTTGCCATCTTTCAAATTCAAAGAGACCAGATTGCAATCGGGCGTTTCAAAATAGAGCCACTTGCCGTAGATGCCCACCCCGCGATTCCCAATGTGAATGCCACCCTTGGAAGCCCAGGTGTAGTGCCAAATTTCACGACCGGTGCGCGCATCAATGGCCCACACATGATCGGGCACCGTGAAGTACATAATGCCATCTAACACCAACGGCGTCGCCTTGATTCCACCTGGGGCAGTGATGCGATACACCCAGGCCAGGCTCATTGAACCTACGTTCTGGTCGTTGATTTTCTTCAGCGTGCTAAAGCGCCGCCCGGAATAATCACCGTTATACATGGGCCAGGAATCTGTGGGCGGTTGCAGCAATTTTGACGGAATCAACCCTTGTCCAAATGCGCAGGTGGTGAGCAGGGAAATAGCTAGGATGCGGTTCATTTCAAGCCCTCCAAATAGGCCACAATATCGTGCATGTTCTTATCTGTATAAACGTCGAGTAGGTCGGCGTGCACTTGGTAGGGATCGTGCTTTTCTACTTTCAAATCTTTGGTTCGTTTGAAGGAACGGTATTCCCCGTCGGAATCCTTCAAGGAAACGTTGAAGTCATCCAAGCGATCCAACACACCATTTACAGCCGGACCGTTGGCCGGAGTTACGGTAACCGTAACGGGCTTGGCAGTGCTAAATCCACCGCCAGGTCGGCGTCCGAAACCCACCACACGAGGGAACAAAAATTTAGCCTGCAACGTTGGCGGATCGTACTTACCGCCGATGCCTTTCAGATCCCCTGTAACGGAATGGCATTGGTTACAACCGCCCGCTCCATTGAAATATTGAGCACCCGCTTTGGCGTCGCCCGTTAAGACATTAAGGATTTTGTTGTAAGGACCGCTGCGCAATGTGTCGCCAACCTTGTCGTGCAAATAGTGGGCAAGGTCAAGAGTTTGTTCTGACGTCAGGCCGGAACTGGGCCGTCCGCTTTGCATAGGATGTCCTTTGGTGAGGAAAGCACTGACGGTGCTGCCGTAGCGATCTTTCAGGACCACCAGGGAGCGCACCAGATCGGCACCACCTTGCGGGCCATCGCCACCACGAGCTTTCACGCCATGGCATGTGATGCACTCGGCAATGTAAACCGTTTTGCCGCGGGCGGAAGCTGTAGGGTCAACCACGTGGTGATCATCGGCACCGGGTGTGAGCCCGCCACCGCCTGGACGCGGGGGGCCGGGGTTGGCCGCGCGAACGGGGAAGTTGGTAACCAGGTAATCCAAGACTTGCGGAAATTCGGCATCGGCTATTTTCGCACCGCGACTGACCATACTGTTCACGGTGGCCAACCATTGATCGCGACCCATGCCCTTGCCGGCAATAATTTCTGGACCATGGCAGGTGGCACCGCAAACGCGCTGAACCAGATCGCGTGCTGGGGCATCGGGCAGTTGACGGGCACCGGTTCTAGGCTGGGCGTTTAGGCTTAAGGATGCAAAAGCAGCAGTCACGAGCAGTTTTTGGATATAGGAAATAGGAGGAGTCACACGTTGTCCTTGTAATTCGATATAGCGATATTACGATATAGCGATTCACAATACAACAATTGCCACAGATCCAGCCAAAGATGAACAGAGATAAATGTAGCGGCCTTATCTATGTCCAGCTTCAGGTTTGATCTGTGGCAATCGGTGTGACTTTTAGCGACGAAACCCACGACCACCGTAACCCCTGTGGCCAGTGGAAAAGTAAATGCTAGGACCAAAGCTGCGGTACGGTGAATAAAAGTAAGGATAGCCGTAACCATAACCGTATCCAGAGCCATATCCCGCACCATAGTAAGACGGGGCAGAGACATGAACTGTCCGTTGCTGCAACTGCCGAGTCTCAAAATCTTCCTGGCGTACTGCATGGAATGCCTGTTGGCTGCGCTCCGTTGAAATCTCAACCGGGGCGGTGAGGCGGAACGTGATCGCTGTTTCAGGATAAATTTCAGTGGCTCGGCCACGTGTGGTGAGCACGCCGATGGCGGAAGCACCGACGCCAGCAATGGCCCCCATGCCCGCTCCAAATCCACCTGCTGCAGAAGCGCCGATGGCCGCACCTAATCCAGTAGTCGTTGCGATTGCCGTAGCATCGCGACCGACGGATGTGCCGCCAGCGTACAGCATTAATTCGGTGCGAACGGGGATGCGTTGGCCATCGACAATGCTCAGTTCGATCAGCTCAACACCAAGGCTGGAAGTTCCTTTAATGCGGCCAGCTTTTAGCGATTCGGCGACGCGGCCTGCCAGAGTTTGACCCCGGCGCGCCACTACGATTCCGTTGGCCACAATCGGCGAAGTAAGCGTGGCGGTAAAAGCATCGCCTGCCCGGTTATGATCGCTGGAAATGGGCTGGTCAACACGTACGGTAATCCAGGTGCCAGCGGGAATTGTAAGCCGGGCTGGAGCTGGTTGATAGGACGGAGGAGGAAAATCCTGCCTATCGTCAAATTGTGGGCGGGCTGTCTGCGGGGGGCGGGCAGCGGACTGGTCATCTTGATTTTGCGGCGGCTGATTTTGCGCCTGACTTACTGCACCATCGCCATCGCCGAACTTTCTCCATCCGCCATCCTGAACGGGGGCTTGGGACTGCGCAAACGCCGGACTGATGGTAAATGCCAGTGCAACGGCGGCTAGGAATTTTGTATTGGAACGCATATGTTTCAATCCTCTCGATGATATATATGCAAGTAGAAGTCCAAACTCTAACTGATTGAAAAAACAACCTTCCCGGGATTGCTTTTAAGGGAAGATGGCTGAATTCAACCACCTTCCCTGGTGGACTTACTTGTTTTCAACCGACATCAGCTCGTAGTATTGCGCGCTGCCTGCCAATTCCACTTTGGTCACGTGATAAACACCAGCTTGCTCCGTCAAAATCACATTGGTTCCGGTGGAAGGGGTTGTACCTTCCATCCGAGTGGCTTGCACAAAGAAGTGAACTTCACCTTTAGGCGATGACACTTCCAATGTTGGCTGTCCATTAGTGTTCTTCACCTGATACATGGTGTAATCGCCGCTGGGGACCTCAGTGGATCCGAAATGTGCGGCTACGGGAAGATGGAACTTGAGGGATTCGCTCATTTGAGCTGAAGCAGTTGGGACGAAGCTGGTCAGATACAGAACGGCTGTCCCGAGCAAAGTGCGGGTAATTGAATTCATTGAATTGTCTCCTTAGAATGTTGCTGTCAGTACTGTTGTTTCGTGGTGCTGACTGCTTACATAAGTTGAGACGCAGCCCGGAAACCATTTGGTTATGGGCAACAGGTAGGATTCATATAACTTTACGAAGGCCAATTGTAACTTGGTTCATTTACATAACTTTGCAAACTTAGTTCCTGTTTGGCAAGGCGATGTTAATGTTAGCGAATGGCCCGTAACTCTTCAGGTGTAAATCGTAAATCACGGTCCACCACCAGTTCCATAGTGGTCCCTTGCGGCAACACTACATCGGCCCCGCGCGAACCAAGAACACCGGCCAAACCGCCTAGGGCTCCTGCCGCAGCGCCGACGCCTGCACCCATGCCTGTATGGCCCGCAGCACTGCCGATCACTGCGCCGATCCCTGTACCAGCAGCCGTAGTCTTGGCCACCGTCCCCGCATCGCCACCTTTATTGCTTTCACCCTTGATGCGGCCTTCAGCGCGATCCAGATTGCCCTTCGTATCCACGCTTCCTGCACGGGATCGCAGATCATGCACAACGCCGTTGCGCAATGTAATGGATTCAAATTGTAAGTTGAGTGCGGATAAACCTTTTACCCGCCCAGCACGCTTTGATTCAGTAACTGTCCCTGTAACATAACTACCGGCGGGAATGATCAGCTTGCCATCCACATACACCGGCGTCGCTGTTTCCAGATACACATGGTCACCGGCAACAGTGCGCTTAGTATTTATGGAATTGGTTAGGCGCAACAACACCCGCGTCCCAGCGGTCACCACGTAGTCCTGCTCTGGCGATTCACTCTTCTGTTGCTGCGATGGTGCGGCTCGGGTCCAGGCTGGTTGCAACTCTGGCTGCGCTGATCGCGTAGGCTGGGCTGGCTGAACGGGTGGGGCTGGCTGAACGAGAGTCGGTTGGACTCTGGCCATAGCCTGAGGATTTTCATAGACCAGGATAGATTCAATTTCACCAGTATTTCGAACCAGGGTCCGCTTCACAGTGATTGTATTTCCATCGGGAGAACGTTTCCAGCGCTCCATCACGGTGTAATTCGTGGGTCCGCTGACAATCGTGTTCACCAGCAGTGCGGAACCCTCCCACTTGGTCACTGTCGTCGAAACCGATGCGCCAGCCTTGCTTCTTTCCGATCTTCCGTCCAGTGGGTAGGCGGAAGTTCGCGACGCCCCGCTCTCTTGTAATGTTCCAAACAACGTCAACGAAGCCGGGCTCTGCTCAATCCGTATGGCTGCATCCGTTGGCACCGTCATTTCATTCAGATTGCTGCGCTTGGAGTTCAACTTCCAGGTTCCGGAAAAGTCCCGATCAGACTGGGCACTTCCCGTAGCCACAACGAGAAAGCAAGCGATAATGGACATGCTAATTAAGCGCATTTATTAAATACTACACCCAAAGCACTCAATATTGAGCCGCAAAGATTGCGCTTCAGTATCTGATTTGGTTTCAATGGATTGGTTTAAAATAATCAACGCCTCCCGAACCAGGAGGCGTTGTTTTGTTTCAATCAAATTACAATTAGTTGCTTGTAGGCGCTGGCGCGGGAGTCGGCGGATGATCGCTTTTCTCTTTTGGCTTGGCTGCTACCGGAACATCTTTTTTCGGACTAATAATGATGTGCGCATTGCGGCCTTCCAAACGTGGTGAACCTTCCACTGCACCGACCGACGCCAGGTCATTGGCGAAGCGTAGTAACAATTGACGACCCAAATCAGTATGCGCTATTTCGCGGCCACGGAACTGCACAATGGCCTTCACCCGGTTGCCATCTTTCAAAAAGCGAATCGCGTGGTTCTTTTTAAAGTCGTAATCGTGGTCATCGGTATTGGGACGGAACTTCAGTTCCTTCACTTGAATGACGTGCTGTTTCTTCTTCGCTTCGTGCGATTTCTTTTTCTGCTCATACTGCCATTGGCCATAATCCATGGCCTTAGCAACTGGCGGATCGGCAGTGGGCGATACAAGAATTAGATCAAACCCAAGCTCTTTGGCCCTGCGTATGGCAACGGCTGTGGGCAGCACCTCGACGGAACCATCGGGGAATACGGCTCGGACTTCTTTGGCGCGAATCGCCTCATTGACGTTTTCGCGGATCTTTTGGGGTAGTCGCCTCGGCGGGAAAGAAGGTCTATTTGGATACATTCAAAATCTAGCCTTAAGTGTATCATCAACTTAACGTGCGAAAGGGGGTGGCTTGATCGCCATAAACCAGAACGTTAAACAGACAGTTCCAAAATAGTCCGAATCCCCAGGTTGCCCGGCAATTCGTGTCGTTCCTTCAATTCAATATTCACCTTCCGTTTACGAGCCTCAAGCGCTGCCGCGGCGATTTCTGCATCCACATCTGGACCCTTATAGAGCAGTACCTTCGCCCCCTTTCTAAGAGCCTGCAAAAATAGCGGAATAGCCCGGTCCAGTGGAACCACTGCCCGTGCCGTAACAATATCCACTGCATTGGTGGCTAGCCAATCTTCCGCCCGCACCGGATGCACTTCCACATTGGTCAGCCCAAGTTCAGCCACGGCGGCTTCCACAAATCGGGCTTTCTTCTGTGTGGATTCCAGAAGCACGAAATGTGTTTCGGGCAGTATGAACGCCAATGGAATTCCCGGATATCCGGCACCCGTTCCGGCGTCGGCCACACGGCCTGCTCCAGCAAACAGCCGCCACGGCAACAACGAATCCAGCACATGCTTAATGGCAGCTTCTCTAGGAGAAATTATGCGAGTCAAGTTGAATGATTGATTTGCTTCAACAATCAATTCCAAATGACGCGCGCAACCCGCAATGCAGCGGTCCCGATGAGGCAAGTCAGCAGGGAGTAGTTCCGAAAGTTCTTCAGTAAAAGGCAACCCTTCAATGATCGCACTTGGGCCGCCTTACCCGTATGAGCCCCACTGTGGTAAGCCAATCCGCGTTTATGTCGTGCGACCCCCCTCGCCTCCCCAAGTGTCAATATAGTTAGCAGAACTCTTATGAAGGCCAACCTAATCTTCTTTCTTCCACTCTGTCTTTTCGCACAAGGTAGCTTTGACGATTACAAGCGTGCCGAAACTTTGCGCGATAAGACTACTGAACTGGTGAAGAACCTGCCAGAACGGGCCACTTGGATTGGGGAAACAAATCGGTTTTGGTACCGTCGCGCCATTCCCGGTGGACATGACTTCGTCGCCGTGGATGCTGGCACACTCCAAAAAAGTCCTGCCTTCGACCATGCTCGTTTGGCCACAACACTTTCTTCCGCTGCTCGCCAAAGTTACACCGCCCTGAAGCTTCCCTTCACCACATTTCAATACACCGGTGGTTCCACAGCCATTGAATTTGTAGCTGCTGATTTCCGCTGGAAAGTGACTCTGAATGACTACGCCTGTGAAAAGATCGGCCCAATTTTAGGCTTACCGCGCCGTGCAGGCTTGCCTACAAACACAAACCGCAATCAAACAGGCGAGCAAAATTTGGTACCTCCTGTGGTCTCACCAGACGCCAAATGGGAAGCGCGCATTGTCGATTTCAACATCCAAGTGCGTCCCGTTGGTCAAACCCAAGGCAAGCAGTTGAGTGCCGACGGCTCTGAAACGAATTTCTATGAAGGCCGCTCCATCACCTGGTCACCCGATTCTAAAAGCATCGCTGCCTATCGCATTCGCCCTGGCCTGCATCGCAAAGTGGAATACATTGAATCGTCACCTGAAGATCAACTTCAACCGAAGGTCCATTCCATTGAATACGCCAAGCCTGGCGATACCGTGGACCTGCAACAGCCGGTGCTGTTCGATGTTGTCAATGGCAGGCAAATCCAGATCGACAATGCTCTTTTTCCGAACCCTTACAACCTTACTCATCCAGTGTGGTGGTCCGATGGCCGCAGCTTTACCTTTGAATACAATCAGCGCGGGCACCAGGTGTACCGTGTGATTGAAATCAACGCTGCCGACGGCCACGCTCGCGCCATTGTCAATGAGGAGCCGTCCACCTTCTTTTGCTATTCAGGCAAAAAGTTTCGTCTGAATTTGAATGATAGTAAGCAACTACTCTGGATGTCAGAACGCGATGGCTGGAACCATTTGTATCTCTACAACGCAGTAACTGGTAAAGTGATCAATCAAGTTACCAAAGGTAACTGGGTTGTGCGGGGAGTGGATAGTGTTGACGAACAACGCAAACACATCTACTTCAACGCCAGCGGCATGTATCCCGGCAAGGACCCCTACTACGTCCACTATTACCGCATCAATTTTGATGGCACTGGCTTGACGTCATTCACTGAAGCCGACGCCAATCATTCAGTCAGCTATTCCGCCGATAAGTTGCACTATGTGGACACTTACTCGCGACTGGACCAGCCTCCAGTTTCGGAACTTCGCAGTACTTCCGATCCTAAGTCGGTGCAATGGATTGAACGTGGCGATATTGATGCGCTCATTCAAACTGGCTGGCGTCCTCCAGAAGTATTTACGGCTCTTGCCCGTGATGGCAAAACAGATATTTGGGGCATCATCATTCGGCCGTCCAACTTCAACCCCACCAGGAAATATCCAGTGATTGAGTATATTTACGCCGGGCCGCAGGATTCTTTTGTCCCCAAATCATTCAGCCCGTACTACGCCATGCAATCGCTGGCTGAACTGGGCTTTATTGTGGTGCAAGTGGATGGAATGGGCACGTCCAATCGGTCAAAAGCATTTCACAATGTGGCTTGGAAGAATCTTGCCGATGCAGGATTTCCTGATCGTATTCTTTGGCACAAAGCGGTAGCCGCCAAGTATCCCAGTTACGACATTTCCAAGGTAGGGATTTACG
>JANMWO010000225.1:0-3839 GCA_031394025.1 Acidobacteriota bacterium | reverse complement strand
GTGAAATAGGGCAAGTGGCGGCGATTGCGGGATACTTCCACATTCCAGTGATCATGCTTTCAGGCGACCAAGCGGCTTGTGATGAAGTTCTGGATCTACAGCCGAAAGCGGAAACGGTGGCAGTGAAACGGGGCATGGGCAAGGCATCGGCTCTTAGCATCTCCCATGAGGAAGCGCGTCTTCTGATTCAAATAGCAGCTCGTAGTGCTGCGATTCGTATCAAAGAATTCAAACCATGGGTGGTGGAAGGGCCGGTTTTATTGAAGTTCGAGTTCAAGGACAAGGAAAAGTCGCCGGATCGAATTTATAACGGCAAGACAATATTGGAAGCGTTCGAGGCTTGGTTAGGTAAGTAGTACCCCTTCTAGGTATTCAACTCTGGCCTGTGCCGCTCAGTTCTAGTGGGAAGGAATGAGAGCAACACGCTAACCAAAAATCCCAGAACAAGACCACCACCAATGCCAGTTAGAAAAACAATGCCGGAGTTGTGAGTGGTGGAAAGAGGAAGTGAAGCTGGGTCTAACATTTCAAGGTTTGGACCCAACTTTCTGGCTTCCATCACGGCAGCGGTTCGCGCCTCGGAAAACTTATCGCTGGCCGATTTGTAATGATCTCTAGCCAAGTCCAAGTCAAGTTGTAACCTTCCACCACCGCCTCCTACGACTTGTGCCTTTTTTATAGCTGCTTCAGCATCGGCCCATTCCCTGGCTGTATCTTCGACGCGGGAGCTCAGAAACTCACGTGCCATTGTGACTTCACTTTTCCGGGATTGCTCATACTCTGAAAATATCCGCCCCACAAGTTCTGAAACTACTTTCTGAGCCAATACTCTGTCTCGATAGGTGAAAGCAACTCGGATGGTATCTTCACTGGCCGTTCTGATTTCAAGATCCTGCCGCATTGTTTCAATGAGATCCTCTATCGGTACTCGTCTAATTTCGCGTGTGTAAAGGGGATAGGTTTGAATAATGCTAACAAGCGATGCGCGTGAGAAAAGCGTTTCTCGCATTCGCAGGATTAACATCTGGGGATCAACGGGGGTGCCAGCAACATATCTGTCAGAAATTCTGGCTTGGCCGATTCGCAGAACCGCGGTGGAGCGGTAGGCTTCTGTGTAATTTACGGTGAACGCAGCAATCGCCAGACCTACCAATCCACCTACAGCAATCCATCGAAAGCGAGTCATTGAAGTTCTCCCTAAAGGCGCAGTCTTAGTTACATCGAAGAGCAGTCCAAACACTTCTCGAAAGCAGAATAACGCGTAATGCCAAGTTCCGGCGGAACGTGCTTGCAGGGCTGCGTCGCAGTGAACCTCAAACATTTCTGAAGCAAACTGGTCTTGAAGAGATTTCGGGTACAGCCGCAGCATCGCGGAGTAGAGAGTGCGCACTATGCTTCCCTACCTACAAGGCGCTTGGCGGCCACCCGCGTCAACTGCTTCATGCGGGAGACTTCCGCAGCAAGTACGCGATGACCATTCGAGGATAGCCGATACGCTTGCCTGCCGCGTGTTGCGTCCGGTTCGTGAAAGCGTTCAATCCACTTATCTTCAAGCATCCGTCGCAGGGCACCATACAGCGTACCCGTGCTCAACTTCACTCTGCCTTGGCTTAAGTCCTCAACATCTTTTAAGATTGCATAGCCGTGGCGAGGCTCCGCTGCCATGCTTAGAAGAATGAGTAAGACCGATTCGGATATGTTAGGCTCCACGACATGTCGCACAACGCCATATTACGAACTCTGGTTTGGAAAGTCAAGTCGCAAATGCAAGCTTACGAGTTGTAGCATAGAAACAGTGGCAGCTCGTCTTCCAAAACTCGTCGTCCCGGTGCTTTTCCTGTTGCCCTGCGGGGGCGCGCCGGGGGATGCAGTTGTCTCTGAATTTATTGAGACCTACTGTGCGGTTTGTCATAATCCGCAGGCCAAAGCAGGAGCTCTTGATCTTACTGGAAAGCTGCAATCCAAACTTACTTGGGAGAAGGTTTTGGGCAAACTTAACTCTGGCCAGATGCCTCCCAAAGGAGCTTTACTGCCGTCAGGGGAGCAGATTGCACCAGTTGTGCAGTGGGTTGAAACCGAACTTGCACGAGTGACTACGCGCCCATTGAACAGGCTTGAATATATTGCTGCGGTCCGCGATCTTCTGGGTATTTCCATCCAATTGACCGCCGATGAATTCGATATCAAAGACGATCATCGAAAGACCGCGCACCAAATCGCTAAGTCGTACAAACAGATTTTTCTGTGCGGCCATGCGTTCAATCAACACACCAGTGCGTGTGCAAGGCAGATACTGACGCCGCTAGCCAGTCGTGCTTTTGGACGTCCAGCGAGTGGACCTGAAGTGATGGGGCTGATGCATTTAGTCGACATGGCAAAGCTGCGTGGGGAATCTTTCGAGGCGGGCATTCAGATTGCGCTAGAGGCGATTCTTGTTCATCCCAACTTCTTATCTCGCACTGTAGAAGTTCCCGAAAAGGTTGGAGTTCCTCAGTGACTTTGTTTGAGCGCAATACAACAAGGTTAAGGCTGATTCCATTGCCACCGGATTTGATGACCATCGTATTGGACGGCTGGGATCAATTGCCAATTCTGCTTGGAATAGAAACCGCTGGACTTCAAATTCCTGAAGTATTTCGCGAAGAGTTTCCCCAAGGTCTGCGCCATTGCAATGCCATGTGCCAGGAGCATCCTGACGAATACCGTTGGTACACCAATTGGCTAATTGTATTGCGCGCGGAGAACCGTGTGATTGGCGGCATGGGGCTGAACGGGCCAGCCGATGAATTGGGAAATGTTTTTACAGGCTACTGGATAGATGACAATTACCAACGCTGTGGGTTTATGTCGGAGGCCCTGTCCGGGTTGTGCCACTGGGTTTTTGAGGACTCGAATGTGCGTGCGGTAACGGCGAACACTCCGGAAGAGAATATCGCGTCGCAACGTGTGCTGCTGAAAAACGGATTCCAGCGGAAAGGGAAATTTGAAGGGCACCCTTTTTATGTACTGAAGCGCAGCAGCGTCAAACTTTAAATCAAGCAATTGAAGTAGAATCACGGTTTGAGGTTCATCAACATATTGCTGGCATTGGCCGCACCTTGCGTGGGCGCTGACTACGCCGCTTGGGCAACGAAGAACCCGGCAGGGGTGTGGACCAAAGCGGCTGAGGCTGCTGTTGTTGAAGCTCGGCTACCGTCAACCAACCCTACGGACATCGCCAGATTTTGTCCGAACTACCAAGCCCTTGGACACAGTGACCGGAGTAAGTTCTGGGTGGGTTTGTTGTCAGCCATCGCCCGTCCAGAAAGCGGCTTCAATCCGGCGATTCGACATGTTGAACGGATGGGAGACAAATTTGAAAATCCAATCATTAGCAGGGGGCTTCTGCAGATTTCATTCGGTTCGGCAAAGGCAGCCCGCTATGGCTGCACCTTCATCAACAAGGCTGAGGATCTGGAAAAGGCGGAGACAAATCTTGCCTGCGGTGCAAGGATTCTTTCCACCTGGGTGAAGCACGACGGTGTGATCACAAACGTTGGAGCACAGCCATCCAAAGGTGGAGCGCGCGTTTGGCCAGTGCTGTGGCAACGCAGTGATCGCCTTCCTGCCATCACAAAATTCACCCGCCAACTTCCATTCTGCGGCTTGACTAAGTGATGGTTAAATTTACTTTCACGAAGTGCGGTTCGTTGAATTTCTGGGGATCAGCTTCGGTTTCATGAGAATGGTTTTGGGAGATGCCATAGACTGCTTTCCTTCCACCAGACTGAAAGCAAGCTTTGCGGCATTCTCGCCGATCATTTCGCAGTCCTGATCGACACTGCTCAGCGGAACCCTCA
>JANMWO010000196.1:0-3840 GCA_031394025.1 Acidobacteriota bacterium | reverse complement strand
GTTCCAGGTTTCTGTCTGCCGATTGGCGAAGAATTTCGGCAATCCACGAGCTAGCGCGAGTAGCATGGCCATGGCATGATCCGCAATTTCCGGACCCTGCACAATCTGGTTATTCGTTAGGACAATTTCGCTGTCGCGCAGGTCGTTGCCACCGGATTTGTGCAGTACTTTTTCCGCACCAGCACTGGTGATCTGCACCCACTTCAGCTTCTTTCCAATGCGCACCTGCTCTGGAGTAATCTCACCGACGTAGGCATCGGCGTCAACCAGTTCTTTGTCAATCATCGCTTTGGGCACATTGACGATGCGCACTTTCGATGAGGCCGATTGCCAATCCTGAATCACTTCAGGGGTTTGTCCGCTGGTGACGATCTTTAGAGTCTGGGCGTTCAATGCCAGGGCGCTGAGGGTTGCTAAGGTAAGCAGTCGTTTCATTTGATTCTCCTGTCTAAGTGCCTGATTCTATCGCAGCAGGCCGGGGGTTGGCTAATGTATTTAATCCATCGTTTCATCTAGGCTATTTAAGCCAACACTGGGGCTATCTTCTTACAACCGGAACCCTCATACTAGGGATCATGCGGCCACCCATTCCTTCCACGATTCAGACCGCTATGAAATTGATGACCTTCAATTCCAAAGAAAATGAAAAGGAGGCCGTTATTAGCACTGAACCGCCTGTAGATATAAAAGCAGAACAGCAAAAACGCACCGCTGTGCTGGAATTGCTCTACAACAAGATGATCCGCCAACCAATCTCCCCAGCTATGAATGCCCGCGAATTGGAAACTGAATTAGGAATGGAAAAAGCTTCTCTGGACGTCACCGTTTGGTATTTGAAAGAACGGACAATGATTCGCACTGGCGATAATGGTCGCTTTCTGATTACTGCTGATGGCATTGATCGATTTGAAAGTCAGCGAAGCTAATTAAAGCAACGAAACCACTGCTACATGACCGTTCTCCCGGGCCAAATCAATGGCTCGTTTCCCGGCGCGATTGACCACACCCTTATCTGCGCCCTTCTTCAGAAGGAATTGAACAATTTCTAAGCGACCCCAGGATGCCGCATTTTCTAGCGCCGTATTGCCCGATTCCTTATCGATGGCGTTCAAATCGGCACCACGTTGCAACAGCAGTTCCACCATCGCCTTTTGACCGCCTAGCGCTGCATCGTGCAGTGGGGTGGCTCCGGCGGCATTTCGAAGATCCACTTGGGCACCTTTCCGCAATAGCAACTCCACCAACTCCAGATGACCCTTCAAAGCGGCATCGTGCAGCAACGTGGAACCCAACTGCGTCCTGAAATCAGCTTTTGCGCCATGATCCAACAACAGCTCCACCATTTCTGTTCGACCCTCCAACACCAACTCCTCCAACCGCGCCTGATCCACCACAACGCCTGCCCTATCCAACAAAATGGCAGCCGTAGCCGGTTGACGATAGCGCAGTGCTTCATCCAGTGGAGTGGCGCCGTCCCTTGATTTTTGACCGGCAGCAGCACCACGATTCAGCAACAGTTTCAACACTTCCGGATGCCCCTTTCGCGCAGCAATGTGCGTCAGAAAATCCCCGGACTTAACATTCCCTAGGACGGCATTGGCCTTGTAGTCGAGCAACAATCGCACAAGTTCTGTCTGCCCTTTCCAGACGGCTTCTTCAAGAGCCGTCGCCCCAACCACATCGCGATCATTCACATCAGCGCCTTTGCTTAGCAAATAGCGAGCCATCGCTACATAGCCACGGTTCGCCGCCAAATGCAGCACCGTCGAACCCGGTCCATAGCGCAGCCGGATATCGGCACCGCGGGCCACCAGCAACTCCACAATCTCCAGACGATTCGTAATCACAGCATAGTGCAGCGGGGTAGACCCGCCTTCTTTGTGCCGCGCATTCACATTGGCACCCTTGCTCAAAAGCAGTTCCACCACATTGCGATAGCCACCCCAGGCGGCATCGTGCAAAGGCGTGCCGCCCAAGCCATCACGACTATTCGGATCGGCGCCCTTGGCCAATAAAGCTGCCACCGCATCGGCATCCCCGGCTCGTGCGGCAACATGCAGCTCCCCGGCAAATGTTGCGGAAACTAAGATTAAAATCCAAAGCAGTCGCATGAAGCTATTGAGCCTTACCCCGACCATACAAAATGGACCCTGGTCGTGCTCCGGTATGCCTGCCTTCCTCAAGAACTACAGTGCCGTTGACAATCACATAGTTGATCCCAGTGGCGTACTGGTGGGGCTTATCGTAGGTGGCATTGTCGATCACTTTTCCAGCATCAAACACCGTGATATCGGCCCACTGCCCAGGCCGCAACAATCCCCTGTCAAACACTCCCACCTTGGCTGTATTGGCCGATGTCATTTTGCGCACAGCCTCTTCCATGGAAATCACCTTCTCATCACGAACGTAGCGCCCCAGCACTCGTGGAAACGTTCCATACCAGCGTGGATGTGGATTTCCAACTGAGAGTGGACCGCTTACAGCCACCGCTGACCCATCGGAACCAATGGAAACAAAGGACTGCTTCAACGCGTAGCGCATGTCCTCTTCTGAATGATGAAAGAACACCGTTGGCACCGATGCATTATTTTGTATGAGTAGCTCAAACAACGCATCCACTGGAGGCTTGTTCAGCGCCGTAATCACTTCACTCATCCTGCGACCTTCAAACTTTTTATAAGCAGGGTTCGATAGGTTTACAAGCAGCATGCCTTCCCACGATCCGGTGGCCGTGTAGTGGTTATACCAGTTCGACCCTGGAATGCCGTGCAATACTTCACCTTCTAACCTGGCCCGCAATGCCGGGTCTTTCAATCGTGCAATGAGCGCCTGTGGACCGCCATCATGAACCCAGGGCGGCAGGATGGAGGAAAGATTGTTTTGCCCCGCCCGATACGGATACACATTCGCTTCTACTGGTTGCCCCGCAGCCCTGGCATTGGCGATGAGTCCAATCAGTTCCGGCATTTTGCCCCACAACTGCTTTTCCGCCAATTTCAGATGGATGATGTCGACAGGAACACCAGCTCGACGGCCAATATCCAGCGCTTCGGCAACCGATTCAAAAACTCCAAAACCTTCGGTGCGCATATGAGTGGAATAGATTCCGCCATAGGGTGCGGCGGCGGTGCACATTGCTACCAGGGTATCGGTGTCAATCCAAGCACCGGGGGGTCCACTGAGGGAACTGGCGACACCAAGCGCACCTTGTTCCATGGCTTTGCGGACCTCTGCTTGCATAGCCTCAAGTTCAGGCTTGGTGGGCGGCCCTTCCTTGGGACCGTGCACATGAGTCCAAATTTGGCTGGACCCAACATAGGTCCCCACATTGGTGGCAATCCCTTGCTTCTTGAGCAGGGCGAAGTAACTTGTGAAATCGGTCCACGGCTGCTTGTCGGTGACTGGTGCGACAGATCCACCTTCGCCCAGGATCATGGATGTAACACCCTGGCGGATCATGCTCTGGGCATCTCCATCGGTGACCAATGTGTAATCGGAATGATTGTGGATATCGACAAAGCCGGGGGCAATGGTCAGTCCGTTAGCTTGGATTATGCGGACGGATTTTTCCCTTGGAAGTTTGCCGACAGCGACGATTTTCCCACCGCGCACTCCGATATCGCCAAGGAAGGACGGGTTGCCGGTTCCGTCGACAATTCGGCCACCGAGGATGACTAGGTCGAAGGGTTGGGCCCAAGTGCAGGCGGTGGCAAGCAGGAAAATCGGAAAGCGCATTGTGTTTAAACTATCGCATTCCGGGTTAGGCTGAGCTAAATTTGCGTCTACAGAAGAGCGGATGCATTAACAGATGTAAGATGTTTGGGGTGGAAACCAAGTATC
>JANMWO010000193.1:0-11456 GCA_031394025.1 Acidobacteriota bacterium | reverse complement strand
ATTTTCTGGGGCTTGCTGAACTCCACTGAGTTCGCATTCAATCACTAAATGATACGCTGGCCTGCTTGCGTATTTCTCAGTGCAACTGCCACTGGGCAAGCTCCAGTAAGTTATGAAGTGGAAATTATACCACTCCTGCGGCGGCACTGTTTTGCTTGTCACAGCACAGAAGAAAAGAGGGCTGGCCTGGACTTGGAGAGTTTCGCCGGATTGCTGAAAGGCGGCGGTTCCGGTGAGATTGTGAAGCCCGGACGTCCTGGTAGCAGTATTCTTTTTCTGGCAATTTCCCATGAAGGAAATGGTGTGCCGAACATGCCGCAGGGTTTGCCAAAAATGCCTGATGCGGACATCGCTTTGATCCGCGAATGGATTCAACAAGGACTCCTCGATAGGCCTAGCGGAAAGTCGCGAGTTGCCGATAGAGGCAACCTGGAAGTGGCTGCCAGTCTACTTCCGAAGCCAAAAGGCGCGCCTGCCATGCCCGGTCAACTCCCGCTGTTGGATGCGCAAACCTTACAGGCAGCGCAACCGATAACGGCGATTGCCGCCAGCCCCTGGACACCGCTGTTGGCGATTGCTGGGCATGATCGAATTGCTTTATATAATTCTGAAACGCGCGAAAAATTAGGAGTTCTGGCGTTTCCTGAAGGCATCCCTTATGTGCTGCGCTTTAGTCGCGATGGTGCTTGGTTGCTTGCTGGCGGTGGTCGCGGTGCGGTGTCAGGAAAAGTTGTTCTGTTCGATGTGAAATCAGGCAAGCGGCTGGGTGAGTTCGGCGGTGAGCGTGACGTTGTGCTGGCTGCCGATGTCAGTGCCGACGGAAAGTTAGTTGCATTGGGAGGTCCCGGCAAAGTGGTTCGCGTGTTTGCGGTCAGCCAGCCAGGATCCAAGCCCCTGTATGAAATTACCAAGCATACAGATTGGATAACAGCACTGGAATTCAGTCCCGATGGATTACGTTTAGCGACTGCCGACCGCGCTGGTGGCGTGCATATTTGGGAGTCTGAAAGCGGAGGTTTTCTTGTGAGCCTTGCTGAGCATAAGGATGCCATCACTTCCTTAAGCTGGCGTTATGACGCGCTGATGCTGGCCACCGCGAGCGAAGATGGTCAATTGATTTTGTGGGACATGCGCGACGGCTTTCCCGCTGCCACGTTAACTCCGCATCAGCAAAAGCCCCCACCAGGAAACTTTGGAAAGTTGCCGGGTGGCGTGCTCAGTGTTCAATTCGGGGTTGATGGCAGACTGTTCAGTACCGGTCGGGATAGAGCGCTAAGAGTGTTTTCTGCTTTAGGAAAAGCGTTGGGAGCATTGCCACCAGGCCCTTTTATGCTAACCAGGATCGCCGTTAGCTTCGACGGCAAGATGGCAATCGCTGGTGATGCGTCTGGCAAAGTGCACTTTTGGGATGGCAGCAAAGAGACGCTGTTAGTACCTTAATAGGACCATCGCCAAAGCGTCGACCCAATCGTAAATCCCGCACCGACTGAAGCAAACACCACTAAATCACCTTTTTTCAAACGGCCCTCGGCAATTGCATCCCGCGTGGCCAATGGAATGGTGGCCGCTGTAGTGTTGCCGTAACGATCAATGTTCACCATTACTTTATCCATTGGCAGACCAAGCCGATCGGCAACTGCCGTGATGATTCGCAAGTTCGCCTGGTGAGGCACAAACAATTGAATGTCGTTGGCCGATAGATTGTTTTTTTCCAACAGCACCTTCGTCGCTTCATACATTTTGCGCACCGCATACTTGAATACTTGCGCGCCATCCTGATGAACACAGTGCAACCCACTGGTAACTGTTTCTACCGTGGAAGGCATGCGACTGCCGCCTGCGGGCATCTTCAGAAATTCTCCGCCAGACCCATCAATTTCATTATGAAAGCCAATGAAACCGCCCTCATCTTCACCCGCTGGCTCAATCAAAAATGCTCCAGCACCATCTCCAAACAGCACACAGGTGGCCCGATCCTGATAGTTCAGGATGCTGGACATTTTGTCCGATCCAATCACCAAAACGTTTTTATGGCTACCGGATCGCACCAGTTGCGCACCAGTCGTGATGCCATATACAAAGCCGGAACATGCTGCAACCAGATCGAATCCCCAAGCTCCCTTTGCTCCAATCTTGTCTTGCACCAGGCACGCAGTGGATGGAAAAAACATGTCTGGCGTAACGGTGCAAACAATGATCGCCTCCACTTCTGTTGCGTCAGTGCCGCGCTGCGCAAGGCAAATCTTCGCTGCTTCAATAGCCATGTCGCTAGTGGCGATTTCAGGACCGGCGATGTGCCGCTCCCGTATGCCAGTGCGATCCACAATCCAGGCATCGTTGGTTTCAACGAGTTTTTCTAAATCCTGATTGGTTAAAATCTTTTGGGGAACCCAACAGCCAACAGAGCTAATTTTTGCGCTTACCAATTGATCCTCATAGAGTGTCCAACAAAACCGTCTTCCTATGTTACATTCGTGGGAAATGCATGTACAGACTGAAGTCTACCATCAGGTGTTCCGGACCCTTCGTCCGCGCACGCCAATGCCAGAGGTTTCAGTTGAATACTGCAAATTTGTCAATGCCAACAGCTTCATAAAAATGTCCGACGGAAAGTTGGAAGTGCGCATCACTGACATGTTGGAAGGCGCTCCCTGGCCCATCCTCGAAGCTCTGGCGCACATTCTTTTGTCAAAACTATTTCGGCTCCAAGTCCCGCGACTCTATACCAGCCGCTACCGTTCTTACTTCAATCGTAGTGAAATGAGCCGTACCTTGCACCTGGTGCGCCAACAACGCGGTCGCAAGCATGTTTCCGGACCCCAAGGCGAATTTTACAACCTCATGGAAATCTTTGAATCCATCAACCAACGATTCTTCAATGGTCTGATGGCTAGGCCGGAATTAGGCTGGAGTCTACGCGTATCGCGCACTATCCTGGGGCATTTCGATCCTTCGCACAATGCCATCATCATCAGCCGAATTTTTGATCGTGCGGAAATCCCTCTGCTGGCTTTGGAATACGTGATGTTCCATGAAATGTTGCATCTACGTTTTCCCATTGAAAGCCGTGGTGCCCGCAGATGTATCCACACTCCAGAATTCAAGACTGAAGAAAAAACGTTTCCAGAATTCAAGAAAGCTAAAGAGTTGTTGAAGGCACTTTGATACTGGTACTTTTCATACTGGAACAGAAACAAGGTTTCGATTTAAGATAGAAGTAGAGGATTTCCATTTTGTTTAAGCAACTCCGAGTACTGTTCAGCCTAATTCTGCTTGCGACATTAAGTGTCCAGGCAGCCACTCCAGAAGTAAAGGTATACAAAACCAGCACCTGTGGATGCTGTGGGAAATGGGTTGAACATCTGCGCGCGAATGGGTTCACTGTGACAGTAACCGATGTACCCAGCACTGCTGAATATCGCGTGAAATATGGTGTGCCAGAGAAATTGGCATCCTGCCATACAGGTGTTGTGAATGGTTATGCACTTGAAGGTCACGTGCCTGCTCGTGAGATCAAGAAGTTGTTGGAATCAAATTCCAAAGCCAAGGGACTTGCTGTTCCTGGTATGCCTGCCGGATCACCCGGTATGGAAATGGGTCGCGCCGACGCGTACGAAGTGCTGCTATTCGACGCCGACGGCAAGACGACAGTGTACGGCAAGTACGAAGCCAAATAAGCACTTTAATTCGGGGACGTGCACTCCATTCACTAATTTCCAGCACCGCCTTTCGCTAGGGCTTTAGGCTTCCGCCCTCTCTTCTGCAGACTTAGCAATCGTCCGGTGGACCGTTCCACCTGAGCGACGAAGTCCTCACTACCTACCGGTCGACCGCGCAACGTCGATTCCCTCAAACGCTGCTCAAATGCGGCGTCCCTGAGCCCCAACTGCAGCACCTCTCGCCACTCTTTAAGTGTGTAACGCCTCGTCCAATCCGAATAGTCCAACTCCACAATACTCTGACATCCAGCGGTTAAATGCGCCTCTGCGCTGGACCACTTCCAATCCCAAGCCTTCTTAACCAAACCAGCTCGACAAGGGTTTCGCTCGACGTAACAGAGGGCTCTCCAAAGGTGGAGACCATCCAATAAACAGGAATAAAATCGACCTTGCCAAAGCTGTCCAGTCGTGCCCCGTTGCAGATGAATCCATCGCGAGTAATCCAGGTTTGTGCGACCAAATGCTTTTTCCAGGGAATCGACTCGACTCGGAATGCAGACCACATGATAATGGTTCGACATCAGGCAATAGCCAAGCACGCGCACTTCGAAGCGGCGGCAATTTCGTTGAAATATACCAAGGAACATACTACGATCTGTGTCGTTGCCAAACACATCTTCTTGGTGATTTCCGCGCTGAACGACGTGAACGGGGAAATCGGGTAGAACCACTCGAGCAATACGTGCCATACAGATACAGTGAGAATTTTCCGGAAAAACTCTCAAATAAAAATTAGTGAATGGAGTGCACGTCCCCGATATTTTCCCCGATATTTAGGGGTTCACTCTATGCACTCCATTCTCTAATTGCCAGCACCGCCCTTCGACAGGGCTTTAAGCTTTTCCACCACCCCCGACTTCCAACCCCTTCCACTTAGCCGATGTTATGGATAATAACCCCCGTAAAATGAGGTTTCCTTCATAACCCGCCACCCCTCTTCCGCTACACTTAAAAGAACCCTTCTTCATGTGGATCGTACGTCTTGCCCTGAATCGTCCTTATACCTTCGTTGTCATGTCGGTCCTAATTGGTGTGCTTGGTATGCTCGCCGCACTCCAAATGCCCGTCGATATCTTCCCTGAAATTGACATCCCGGTGGTCAACGTTATTTGGAGCTATGCGGGTATTTCTGCCGACGAAATGGCCAAGCGCATTACCACCAGTTTTGAACGCGGCCTCACCACCACAGTCAACGACATTGAGCATATTGAATCGCAGTCCATTCAAGGCGCCAGCGTGATCCGCGTCTATTTCCATCCAGGCGCAAAAGTGGAAATGGCCATTGCTCAGATCAGCGCGCTGGCCGGCGGCGTGATTCGTGTTCTGCCCCCAGGCATCACTCCACCAGCGATTCTTAAATACAACGCGGCTACGGTTCCAGTATTGCAACTGGCGTTGAGCAGTCGAACCTTGAGTGAGCAGCAGCTTTACGACTATAGTCAGAACTTTATCCGCACACAGTTGGCAACCGTTCAAGGCGCTTCCATGCCCACTCCGTATGGCGGCCGGGTGCGTCAGATCATGGTCGATTTGGATCCTGAAACTATGCAAGCTCGTGGAGTTTCAGCGGCAGATTTAAGTGCAGCGATGAATGCACAAAATCTGATTGTGCCCGCAGGTACGGCGAAGATCAACGAACGGGAATATAACATAAGGCTGAACTCCAGTCCTGAAGCTGTAGAAGACTTCGGCAACTTGCCCGTAAAGATGTCTGGCAATGCCCTGGTTCGCTTCAAAGACGTGGCCAATGTTCGCGATGGCTACGCAGTGCAGACCAACATTGTGCGTCACGATGGCAGCCGTGGTGCTTTGTTGACAGTACTCAAAAGCGGTAAAGCGTCCACGCTGGACATTATTGAAAGTATCAAATTGCAACTGGTGAAAGTACTCCAAGGCTTGCCGCCAGAATTGCACGTGGAAAAACTGTTTGATCAATCTATCTTCGTGCGCGCTGCCATCACTAACGTTTTGCATGAAGCAGGTGTGGCTGCGGTGCTCACAGCTTTGATGATTCTGCTGTTCCTGGGAAGTTGGCGCAGCATGCTGATGGTTTGCATTTCCATTCCACTTTCTATTCTGACTTCGCTCTTCGTCCTCTATCTTTGTGGCGAAACAATCAACACCATGACACTAGGCGGACTTGCGCTGGCCGTTGGTGTCTTAGTGGACGACGCCACTGTGGAATTGGAAAATATTCATCGTAACCTTGGCCAACGGAAGCCCATTCTGCAAGCTATTTTGGATGGCGCTCAACAAATTGCTGTCCCCACTTTCGTATCCACACTGTCCATCTGCATCGTATTTATCACCGTCATCTTCCTCACCGGCACGGCGCGATATCTGTTCACTCCGCTCGCAATGGCCGTTGTGTTTGCTATGGCCGCATCCTACTTGCTTTCGCGAACCTTGGTCCCCACTATGGCCCGATACTTGTTACCCGCTGAATCCGAAAATTACGAAAAGCTGGAACAGGGTATTGAGATCAAGGGCGATCTGATTTGGACCATGCACCTTGCCTTCCACCATCAGTTTGAAAAGTTCCGAGCCGGGTACGCCAATTGGTTGGCTTGGGCTTTGCATCATCGAGTGCTCATCGCCGGAGGGTTCTTATTGTTCACTTTGGGCTCTGGTCTTTTGTATCCGCTGATCGGGCAAGACTTTTTCCCCGACGTCGATGCCGGGTTGATGCGTCTGCATGTGCGAGCTGCGTCAGGAACCAGAGTGGAAGAAACTGAGCAGATTTTTGCGCGCGTGGAACGGACCATTCGGCAAGAGATTCCCGAAGAAGAATTGGCCACTATTCTTGACAACATCGGGCTGCCTGCGTTGAGTTTCAATTTGGCTTTTAGTGATTCGGCCACCATCAGTTCAGCCGATGGCGAAATTCTGATTGCCTTGAAGCCCGAACGGAAACGCAAAACACTGGATTACGTGGCCGCACTGCGCGAACGTTTGAATCGTGAATATCCCACGCTGGTTTTCTTTTTCCAACCTGCAGATATGACCAACCAGATTCTGAATTTCGGATTGCCAGCACCGATTGATATCCAGATTGGATCGCGGCAAGAGGCCAAGGGATATCAACTGGCAAAAGAAATTGAGCGGCGCATTTCGCACGTTGCCGGGGCAGTGGATGTGCATGTGCACCAAGTCATGGACGGGCCTGAAATCAAGGTGAACGTGAATCGAGAACGGGCGCAGCAGGTAGGCTTTACTCAGCGCGACGTCGCTAATAATCTGCTAATTTCCCTCAGTTCCACAACGCAAGTTTCTCCAGGCTTTTGGCTGAACCCAAAGAACGGCGTCAGCTATCTGGTGGCGTTGCAGACTCCGCAATCCAGCATTACTTCGGTCTCCGATATTTACCGCACGCCGATAACCAGCGCCACACCCGGAGCCAGCCCGCAGATCCTTGGTAACCTGGCCCATTTTGAACGATCAAAATCCGTGGTCAATGTGAGCCACTACAACGTCCAGCCTGTGTTTGATGTCTATGCCAACGTGCAGGACCGTGACCTGGGCGCGGTGGCAACAGACATACGGAAGATTGTCGAAGAGTTTCAGGCCAAGCTGCCGCCAGCCATGACTCTTTCCATTCGTGGACAAGTGGAAACCATGCGCACATCTTTTTCTCGTCTGGCATTTGGATTGTTGTTTGCCATCTTACTGGTCTACTTGTTGATGGTGGTGAACTTCCAATCCTGGCTTGATCCATTCATCATCCTGATGGCCTTGCCTGGCCTGTTTAGTGGTATTTTGTGGATTTTGTTTGTAACTCAAACTTCAATTTCTGTACCTTCTCTGATGGGCGCAATCATGAGCATTGGCGTGGCCACGGCCAACAGTATTTTACTGGTGACCTTCGCCAACGATCAGCGACGCACTGGTCAGGACGCTGCTGCAGCAGCTTTGTCAGCGGGCTACATCCGGCTGCGCCCTGTGATTATGACCGCACTGGCAATGATCATCGGCATGTTGCCCATTTCGTTGGGCATGGGTGAAGGTGGCGAACAGAACGCTCCGCTGGGTCGCGCAGTGATTGGTGGTCTGGTGATGGCCACATTCGCTACCTTGTTTTTCGTTCCGGTGATGTATAGCCTGCTTCGTCGCAAGCCGCCAATGGAAGAGTTAGTTCTTCCCGAAGCTGGGGAACATTCATAATGGATAACGCTGAAAAATTACTGTCTCAACCACGTACTTCCAAACGACATTTCGTTATGTTGTTGATCGTCGCCCTGCTCTTTGGCGGGTTGTTCTACACTGGCTACCAGCCGTGGAAAGATCGTCAGAACCGCTTGCTTGCCTCCACCACTAAGCCTGTTGAAATTGTTGTCAGCACGGTGAAAGCAGTGCGTGCACCGGCCACTTCGGAACTGGTGTTCACTGGGGCATTAAGCGCCGCCCTTGAATCCACAATTTATGCGCGGGCTGAAGGGTACATCAAGCAGCGCATGGTTGATTTGGGAGATCGCGTTAAGACCGGCCAGTTACTTGCAGAAATTGATTCACCGGAACTGGATGAACAACTGCGCCAATCACGATATCGTTACGATCAGTTCAAAGCGCAAAGCGGCGCAACCATGGCCGCACTGCGCCTCGCCCAAGCCAATTTGAACTTAGGACAAGTACAGTATGACCGCACTGAAATGCTGGTTAAAGAAGGAATTGTTTCTAAGTCTGAGTTGGATGAAAAGCGGGCCACGCGTGATGTCCGTTCTGCCGAGACAGCCGCCGCACAGGCCAATGTGGAAGCTGCCGAAGAAGGCAAGCGAGCTGTGAATTCGGAAATTGAACGGTTCCTGCGGCTAACTGCGTTTAAGCGCGTAGTGGCCCCCTTTGACGGCGTGATCACCGCGCGAAATTGCGAGGTAGGAAACTTGATCACAGCCGCAGCATTGGCTGCCGGACGCGATTTATTCCGCTTGGCTGATGCCCGCGAAATGATTTTTAATGTGAGCGTGCCACAGAACGATAGCGCCGCCATGCGCCAGGGAACCCAAGCTTTCTTAACCTTGCCTGAGTTTCCAGGTAAGACATGGCCCGGCAGTATTTTGTTCACCGCCCGCGCGTTGGATCAGGGCAGCCGCACCATGCTGACGCAAGTTCACATTCAAAATCATGATGGCGTTTTGCTGCCGGGAATGTTTGGCGAAGTCCACATGCACGCCACCCGAACCAGCATCCCTGTGCTGATTCCCGGCGATACGCCGGTGGTCCGCTCCGAAGGAACCTTTGTGGCCACGTTGGATAAATCGAATGTGGTTCGTTTCAAAAAATTAATTGTCGGTCGTGACTTAGGTGGCCAAATTGAAATTCTTGGCGGCCTTGAAGGTGGCGAACGCCTGGTGGTGAATCCGAGTGATGAAATTCAAGAGGGAATAAAAGTAACTCCCTCCGCAGAAAAGTCACTCGGCAAGTAATTCATTTCATCAACATTGTAAAGATTTGTAACTACGCCCTGAAAATCAAGATTCTTGTAACCCCAATCAGGTTTGAGCCGCTAAACTGAGTAGCACTGGGATTGCGGAATTTGAATTTCGCCCCCCCGACGGAAAAACCCAGTGCGTTGAGGAATATCAATGAAACTTTTCACAAACATTTTTATGTGCTTGGCTATGCTTGCTGGCACGGCATTCGCCGGTTCGATCGACGGCAAGTGGGTAGCGGAACGGAAGATGGAACGCGATGGCCAATCTATGACCATCACGCAAACCTTTGACTTGAAATCAGACGGCGATAAGCTGATGGGAACCATCGTCATGGCGATGGGCGATCAGGATCCGCGTAAGTCGGAAATCAAAGATGGCAAGATGGATGGCGATAAGTTCTCCTTCTCCGCAGTTATGTCCACGCCCAATGGCGAAATGAAAACCACTTACACCGGTAAGATTGATGGCGGCATGTTGAAAGGCGAAAGCATGCGCGAAGGCGGCCAGGGCCGTCCGTTTGAAGCTAAGAAGAAGTAAGTTCACCTATGGACTCCTGATTGTGAGAAAATCGCATTTCTTACAATCAGGAGATTTCCAATGTCCACCCGCCGCCAATTTATTTCCACTGCTGCCTTACCCTTCCTTCTTCCTTTTCACAAATTAGCCGCCGCTGAAAGAAAACGTTTCACGATTCGTGATGTTCAAACCATGGTCCTGAAAGGCCAGCGGACATACGTTTTGGTGAAGATTGTTTCCAATGAAGGCACCTATGGAATCGGCGAATCTTACGGGACTCCAGGCATTGGCGTTAAAGAGCAGATTCACGATATCAAGCCATTCTTAATCGGTAAAGATCCGCTGCAGATTGACACGCTTTACACCATGCTGGGCGATCATACAGCCAACTTGAGCGGTACTCGTACCGACGGTTCTGCGCATAACTTTATGCGCGCGGCCAGTGGAATTGAAATGGCTCTGTGGGATCTGGCTGGTAAGTTATTGGGGCAACCAGTAACTACTTTGTTAGGCGGTAAGTTTCGCGATAAAGTTCGAGTGTATGATCATGCCGCACCGTCCAACATGCTGGATAAAGCCAGTTGTCGGGATTGGGCGGCCAAAGCCAAAGCGGACACCAGCGGATTCACTGGTCACAAATTCGGCTTCCCACACACCACAACAGCTACCGACAAAGCTCGCGATAAAAGTAACCGCGTACTAACCAACAAAGAGCTGATGCAAGTGCGCCAAGGTTTTGAAAACTGTCGCGAAGCACTTGGTTTCGATCACGATATTATGGTGCATTGCCATTGGGAATATGACCTTCGCACCTCCATTCAAATCGCTGAAGCTGTGGAAGCAATCAAGCCCATGTGGTTGGAAGATCCGCTGTCAGTAGAGTATTCCGATTCGTGGAAACGCCTTGTGGCATCTTCGCGCGTGCCCATTTGCACTGGAGAAAATCTGGCGCGTCGTCAAGGCTTCAAAGACTTCATCATCAACCAGGGCTGCGATATTCTGCATCCCGACCTTCGCAATTCCGGTGGGTTTCTGGAAACCAAACGCATTGCCGATATGGCCGATGTCTGGGGGCTTCCCATGGCCAATCACAATACCGGCAGCCAGCTCAATACATATGCAACCTGCCAATGGGCAGCATCAATTCGCGACTACATGGCTTGCGAAACCATCACCGGGCAAGGCGGCTGGATGGATCAACTACTGTTGCTCGATGGCCCTTACATCGCCGATGGATTCATCAACGTCAATGATAAGCCCGGTCTGGGAACAGACATTAATCCAGACGTGGCCAAGGCTCATTTAGCCGACGGCGAAAAGTGGTGGGGCTAACTTCTGCATGCCAGCGTTGGTGAAGTATTTGTAATAGATCGAAGTTGACAGAATGATACGATAAGCAGAAATACACTGTGGAAAGTGGGCTTGACGTTCAGGTCCACTTAACCAAACATTCAAACTTAGGAGGCCTCACCGAGTGCCAAGCTTGGTCACCGCCCAAGACGGAGATTGTTTGTGTGTCATCGCCATCTCTTCTGGCTTTCTCAATTGTCAACCGCTACGGGGTGATCCCGCCAATAGTGGTTTGCTGAACCGAGATCTGGTTGCCGGTGACATTGTTACGGTCCCCGATATTGACCCTGGAAGCGCTGGTGGCGCTACGGATTTGCGTCATGTATTCGTTCGTAGAAATGCACCGCCGGTAAGTATCCGAATGACTCACGGTTCGCCAAATCTACCCTACCTTAAAGATCTGGATGTTCCCGTGCTCCACATCAGCAATCATCAAACCACA
>JANMWO010000187.1:0-6620 GCA_031394025.1 Acidobacteriota bacterium | reverse complement strand
GCTCGGTATCGGATACTCAGGGAGTGCCGCGCAAATAACGTGCGGATTCTTCGGGAGGTGTGGGATTGATATAAAACCCGCTCCCCCATTCAAATCCGGCGACCCGGGTAAGCTTTGGGATCAGCTCAATGTGCCAATGATAGGAATCAATGGGGCCATCCTGCACCGGTGCGGTGTGGATAATCAGGTTGTAGGCAGGCAGTTCCAACGCCTTGTCCATCTTTTGCAAGGTGGTCTTCAACACCCAAGCCAGGTTGTGGATTTCTTTTTCCTGAATGCTTTCAAAATGAGAGTTATGCTTGCGTGGGATGATCCAGGTTTCAAAAGGGAAACGTGCGGCAAAGGGACATACGGATACAAACTCTGGTGTTTCAATCACCAGACGACTGTTACTGGCTAATTCTTGTTGGACGATATCGCAATAGACGCAGCGCTCGCGAAAATCGTAGTAGCGCTTGGCACCTTGCAGTTCTTCTTCCACACGTTTGGGAACAATGGGCAATGCGATGAGTTGGGAGTGGCAATGTTCGAGGGATGCCCCGGCTGATTCGCCATGGTTTTTGAACAGCAATACGTAGCGTAGACGGGTATCTTTTTTAAGATCGTGGACACGGTCACGGAACCCCCACAACAAGTCCGCAACCTGTCGTTCGTCCATGGTGGCCAATGTAGCCTGATGATCTGGCGATTCAATGAGCACTTCATGAGCACCCACGCCGTTCATCTTATCGTACAGGCCCTCCCCTTCACGGGACATTTCCCCTTCCACACGCAATGCGGGAAATTTATTGGGAACCACGCGCAGTGTCCAACCAGGAGTGTTGGCACCACCGCCGGGACGGAATGCCAGCACTTCAGGAGGAGTTTTATCCTCGTGTCCAGGGCAAAAGGGACAGAATCGACCGCCCTCAATCTTAACCGATTGCTTGAGAAAATCGTTGGGTCGGCGGGCGCGGTCAGTGGAGATGATTACCCACCTGCCTGTGATTGGATCCTTACGAAGTTCGGGCATGAACCTTTTAGTATATTGTGTTTTTTAGTCCCTTAACGGGGCCTGGAAATTTACCGGGGGTAGCGTTACAATCCAGTAGCATATGAGGTAGCAATGCCTAAATACTTTCTTGTGGTCTTGACGCTGGTGCCGATTCTTACAGCGCAAACACGGATCACCGGCAGTGGCACAGACAAAATCAATGCCTCGGTGCGCGGGGTGGATGGATTTATCTACGCCACCGGAGTGACGAACTCGGCGGATTTCCCTACCACTAGCGAGCCGCTGTCACGGCCTTCGTTGGAAGACTTTCGACCTTTCGTGATTAAGCTTAACGCTCAAGGCCAAGTACTTTACTCCACTCTGATTCCTGCTCCGACGTCATCCCCGCAGTCGATTGCTGTGAATGCAAAGGGCGAGGTACTGATCGCCGGTCAAAGTGTGGAACTTGGACAAATACGATTCCCGATCACCCCCGGGGCGGTGGGCGAAGGCGGTGCCAACGCGGGATTCATCCTCAAGCTGGACGCTGCGGGATCGAAGATTCTGGTGGGCATTCGCGGATACGGTTCTGGAATGGTGGCTTACGATGCAGAGGACAACATTTTTATTGCTGGTGCAGCTTACGGCGATACTGAGATTCGACCAACCACGGGTGCATTTCAAATCACACATAAGGTTCGAGGATGTGCTGGCAATGGCTTTGTTGGTATCTCATGCTTTTACCAATATGTAGCGAAGATCAGCGCTGATGGTAAGAAGTTGCTTTATTCCACATTCCTAACCGGATCTTTTGGAGCACAGCCAGCGGCGCTGCTGATTGATGCAACAGGAAACGCCATTATCGCCGGGACAACCAACTCGTCCGACTACCCGGTGACTGCGGGAAGCTATCAGCAGGACTATCGTTCGGCCAGTCCGCCGCCTCCCACTGATTCGTTCAGAGGGTCTAGCAATCCACCTCCGGTGTCCGGTTACATCACAAAGCTGAATGCTGCGGGTACTGGACTTGTTTGGTCTACCTACTTCAGCGGTAGCGGTGCGGAATCCATTTCCAGCATGCGGCTTGCCGATAGTGGGGGTCTCTTCTTTACAGGACTTTCCTCATCCCACGACTTACCAATGGCTCAGGCCATGCCTCGTGACTGCCCACTCGGTTACTTTCCAGAAGTTCCGTATGTTGCCGAACTGAGTGCCGATGGAAAAACGCTGGTCAGCAGCCACTACGTTTATGATGCGGATGCCTATTCGGTGGATCGCATCCAAATTCTGCCGAATGGCACCGTAGAAATCATTCAACACCCCCCGCTGCCTTTTAGCGACTCACCCTACGTTTGCCTGGTGGACTCTGCCGACAATACCCGTCTGAGTCAGATGTCCCCTGGACAACTGGTCACCCTTTTTGGCGATTTCATCATGGGGACGAAAGTCTTAATCAACGGCATTCCTGCGCCTTTGCTTTACATCTCAGCTAGGCAGATTAACTTGCAGGTACCCTTGGAAATTTCTGGTCAACAACAGGTTCAGCTCAGCGTTGTGTATCCCGATCAAACGGGGAACGCGCGTCCTGTGGAAATGGTGAAGCGCGCGCCCAGCGTTTTTCTGGATCTGACACGACCGTTGAGCCCGCTGGCAATCTGTTCAGACATGGGTTTTAGCCCCGGATATCCTGCTATTGTGCGCAATGAAGATGGCACATTAAATTCCTGTGAACATCGTGCATTTAAGGGGTCGGTGGTTACGTTTTACCTGAATGGTCTGGGCCAGACTGCACCGCTGGTGACGCTGAGCAGTCCTCAGGCTGGTCAAATCCTGGCAGTGGAAGCAGACCCGGATTCGCCCTCAGGCGTATGGCGAGTCATAGTGCGATTGGCAACCAACGCTTCGAGTGGACCGCTTGAGCCAAGGATCGATGGAGCCCGTTTGCGATACGGATTCCTTGCGGTCTGGATAATCCAGTAACTAAACTTTTCTAGGGAACGGTAGAAAGGCATCGCGAAAGTATTCCATTACTGGCTCAGGCCATAGCACGATGCTGGCGATATCGAAGCGAACTGGAACCGCTTCCAGTTCGCTTCGGCGCATGTACTCCCGGGCGGCGCAGCCAATGCGAAACATCTTCTCTTTGTTGACGGAGCGCTCCGGCTGGCTGTATTCATTGGAATGAAGAGATTTGACTTCGATGAACACCAGGACATCGGCATCCCACGCGACCAGATCCACCTCTCCACGACCGCCCAGGACGCGCCAGTTCCGAGCTACCACGGTCATCCCTTTCGATTGCAGGTAGCGATGGGTTAGATCCTCGGCATAGCGGCCGCTGGCGGCGGTGCGGGTCCATTTGCGTAAGCGACCCTTATGGCGGATGTCGTCTATGATTGCGAGAAGTCCCATATAGAATTAGTGTGGATTGGGGCCAGATTCTCTCAGAGAAAACGAAAGTTCTAGCAATCAGTAGGATGGTTCCGGGGACTGGCGGCTCATCCAGGACGCAGACCCAGGCTTGAAAATAGCCGGGTGACGACTTTATTGAGTATGCTGACATCTGAGCCAGCGGGAAGCATCTTAGCGGGGATAGTGCTGACGCTGCTGAGTCTTTTCTATAAGGAATAGATCCTAGCGATAAGTCTTGTCGTCTACTCGACTCAAATCCACGCTTCCATCAAAAATTCCCAGCGTTATGATGGCGAAGGTGAAAACAGGATTTCCCGCTTCAATATGGCCGCCGAAGGATTTGTCACCCGTCGATAGTGTCATGTGCGCGTGAATCTTGCCGTCGATGACAAAGCCATTGACCGAGAGAATGTCGGCAGGGGCGGTGGGGTCCTTCCAAAAGGTATTTTTCGATGGGAAAGTTCGGTTACTTACCGAGTGCACATGATAGCCGCGCAAAGAACCGATGCCGGAAAGAAACACGGCATTCTTGATATTCTGCTCCTTCACCATCTTTTCGATTCCCGCCAGAAGGTCGGTATCAAATTTGAAGCGCAGGACCACAACGCGATCAAACTTAGCCGGAATGGCGTACACATCGGGAACTGCGGGGCTATTAGCCTTTGCGTCGTCCTTGGGTGTGGTGGGCTTGGTAAGTTCAATGCGGGTGCGCTGGGCTTGGGCCAGCATTGCTGCTGCCGCAATCAGGAAGAGGAATTTTGCCATCTTCTGATTATGACTTGATCACATTCAGAAACGCGTGGGCGGCATGGCTGAGTGCCCGGCGCGCTGGTTGCACAAGGTAAATTTTGCGGTCAACCATCAGTTCAGGGATCTTCACTTCGCAAAGCAGGCCCGCTTCAATTTCCTGTTCTACACACATTTTTGGAAGAAAGGCCACGCCTTGATTACGCTGCACAAGAATGCGAATGGTTTCTACCGTGGGCATTTCCACGTCCATATTCAGGGCTACTTTGTGACGTTGAAACTCACGCAACACCATTTCCCGATACGGCGAAAGCACGTTGTGGGCAATGAAAGTTTCCATTCCCAGTTCGGTAATGGAAACCTGTTTGAGCTGGGCGAAGCGATGTTGCGGGCTGACAACAAACGCCAAGTGGTCGGTATAAATAACGGATGCTTCCAGACGGTCATCATTCGGGTCGTAACTGATGACGCCAAGTTCCAGTTCCCCATCAATCAATTGGGCCGGAATTTTGCTGGACAAGCTGCGTCGAATGCGAACCTTCACTTTCGGATAAAGATCTCTATACTGTACGATATGCTGGATAAGGTATAGTGTGGTGGATTCGTTGGCACCAATCACAAGTTGCCCAGCGGAGTTATCGCGCATTTCATTCAGGGCGTTGCCCATATCGCCTTCCAGCGTTTCAAAACGGCGGGCATATTCCAGCACGATTTTGCCGGCATCAGTCAGCAACAGCTCTTTGCCGGAACGATCAATCAACTTTTCTCCCAGTTCCGATTCCAGCCGTTGGACAGCTAAGGAGATGGCAGGCTGCGTTCGAAGCAGTTTTTCAGCCGCACGGGAGAAAGATTTTTCAAGGGCGACGGTGAGGAAAACTCGGATTGCGTGTAGTTCCATGTTATGTAAGTGCGCCCGTCAATAAGGATAGTTTATTCCAAACTTTCGGCACGATCAAGGAAAACTGCAAATTAGGTATTACTAGGACTTATTCCGCTCTACAATATTATAAATTTGCGATATTCACGACACACGCCCATAATGAAATCTCTGGAGGCTAATTCAATGGGTCAACGCGTATACATCTTCGACACCACCTTACGTGACGGCGAGCAATCGCCAGGCTGTAGCATGACGGTACCAGAGAAGCTTCGGATGGCAGCCAAGCTTGCCGATTTGGGTGTGGACATTATGGAGGCGGGCTTCCCCATTGCTTCCGAAGGCGACTTTGAAGCCGTTGGTGCCGTGGCCAAAGAGTTCCCCTGGGTGCAAGTGGCCGCCCTGGCCCGGTCTAATACACTGGATGTGGAACGTGCAGCCAAGGCCCTTGAGAACGCCAAGCGTCCGCGCATTCACACGTTTATTGCAACGTCTGACATTCATCTAAAGTTTAAGTTGAATAAAAGTCGGGAACAGGTTCTTGAAGCAGCAGTTAGAGCGGTTGAACTGGCTCGAAAATACGTTGACGATGTGGAATTTTCCGCTGAAGATGCATCGCGTACGGACATTGAATATTTGACTCAAGTTTCTAAGGCAGTAGTGGCAGCCGGGGCCCGCACCGTGAATTTGCCGGACACTGTAGGCTACTCGGTGCCGTCGGAATACGCTGAGATGATCGGCCATGTAGTCAGAGAGCTGGGCGATTCGGCAATTGTCAGTGTCCATTGCCATGACGATTTGGGTCTGGCTGTGGCGAATTCACTGGCCGCAGTGCAGGCCGGAGCACGTCAGGTGGAATGTACGATTAACGGGATCGGCGAACGAGCTGGAAACGCTTCTTTAGAAGAAGTGGTGATGTGCTTCAAAACACGGCCCGATAAGCTGCCGTTTATAACGGGCATCCAAACGGAGCACTTGTATTCAGCCAGTCAATTGTTAACGTCAATGATTAGCTTTGGGCCGCAACCCAATAAAGCGATTGTCGGAGATAACGCCTTTGCCCACGAAGCGGGCATCCATCAGGACGGGTATCTGAAGGAAAAATCGACTTACGAGATTATTGATCCTAGAACGGTAGGGGTGCCGGAAGGCAAGTTGATTCTGGGCAAACACAGCGGCAGGCATGCGTTAAAAAATCGCTGTGAAACATTGGGTTACACGCTGGATGTTAAAGAATTGGATCTGATATATAAAGGCTTCTGTGCGTTGGCTGATCGGGTGAAGGGTGTGCGCAATGAACAAATTGCGCAACTTTGCCAGGAAATTAAAGCTGCGGTGGCCCAATAGGAATCTATGAATCTGAATGTTCTGATTGTTCCCGGTGACGGGATTGGCATTGAAGTAACCAAGGAAGCTGTTCGTGTTCTTGAACATACATGCAAAAAGTTCAACCACAGCTTGCATTTAACTGAAGGTCTGCTGGGGGGAGTGGCAATCCATAAAACTGGTGGTCCTTTCCCAGAGGAAACAAAGAAGTTAGCCTTGGAAGCCGATGCTACTTTGATGGGTGCCGTCGGACTTCCCGAGTTCGACAATTGGCCACCAGAAAAG
>JANMWO010000179.1:0-15495 GCA_031394025.1 Acidobacteriota bacterium | reverse complement strand
GGCAAAGATCTGAAAGGTTGGAAAGCTTCCGAACGTGCTGACCAATGGAAAGTTGAAAATGGCACTATTGTTGCCCAAGGGGAACGAAGCCATCTGTTCTGGATGACAAAGCAATGTGTCGATTGCGAATTTGAAGCGCAGGCCAAAACCACCAAGGGTTCCAATTCCGGCATGTACTTTCGCGCCGAATTTATGGAAGGGTTTCCAAAAGGCTACGAAGCGCAAGTGAACAATTCCCACACTGATCCCAAGCGCACGGGCAGTCTCTACAACTTCCAAAATGTGATGGACCATCTTGTTGATGACGATGTTTGGTTCACTCAAAATATCCGTGTTGTGGGAAACCACGTCACCATCAAGGTGAACGGCAAAGTTGTAGTGAACGATTATGTGGATACCAAAAATACCTTCAGCAAAGGGTACTTGGCATTGCAGGCGCACGATCCCAAGAGTGTCACTTATTACCGCAACCTGCGCATGCGAGAGATACTACACTAGAAGGGCTACATGTCCTCTTCTGGCGCGCCACAACTCGAAACTTTAGGTGATCGCCCCTTTTCCTTTTACCCACCCATTATTGGCGTGGACCACAATGAATGGTTCTATCGGCGTGCCACCTGGTCTGAAATTCTGGTGCACAATACCAAGACTGGTCAGGAAGCGTGGGTGCCTCGTCGCTTTCTAGGGGACGTCTCAAAAATAGATGAGCCGATGATGATCGTTGGTCTGGCCAAGGAATTGGAATTAAAAGCCGGTCAACTTTGGCCCACAGAACGGCGAGTGATTCAAATGCCGCGCCCTGTTGGTCCCAGTCCGGCGGAACCGATGGAGCTTCGCAAGCCGACCCCTGCCGAAGTGATCGGCATCCGCTCCAGTTCGGGAACGGAATCTAAATTGATTTTGGTGATTGGCGGTGTGCTGATTTTCGGCGTGCTCGGTTGCTTTTTAGCGGTCAGCTATTTCAGTCGTTCCCGGGTGGAGTACAGCACGGTGATGCAGGAAGATCTGGGTTTATCGGCCAAGGACGATTATTTTTCCGTCATCCGCAAGCTGGGTCAACCTGCTGACGAACGCTGGAAGGAACCGGCTACTGATCTGCAGTACCGTGCACTGCACTATCCCGATCGAAAATTCACCGTTATCCTGATGGGACCAGATCGTAAAAGTGTATTGTATTTAGGTTCTATGAATGAAGAGTGGCGGCCGGTGCATACGGTAGTCAGCCCGGCGCGCGGTGACAGTCGGGCAATGTTATTGGGTTTGAAAAAGTTTTAGACTACTTCTTTTCCACCATCGCTTTCAATTGCCAATACACCGATTCTTCATACTCTTCTTTTAATCGTTCCAGCCCTTCCGTTGACGCATCGCCTGGTCGCTGCCCTTGGCGTTTTTCGGAGCGAACGAGCAACATCTTGGCTTCCGTATCATCGGCAAAGCGATCCAGCACCGCGCGGAACTGCTCTGAAGCGGCGTTGAAATCGCCTTTGCGCCATAGTGCGTAGCCTAAGTTGAAATGATAATCCACGTCGGCATCATCGGCTTCCACGGCTTTTTTCAGATTCTCAATTGCATCGGGCATGTTGGTGCGCATTTGGGACAGGCCAAGGTTGCACAATACTTCGTTTACGGGAACTTCAGTTACTACGAAAGAAAAAGATTTCAACGCTCCCTGATAATTGGCTGACCAGTAGTGGCTCAAACCCAGCATGAACTGCGCTCGACGATAGCGGGGGTCGTTCGGTTTCACACGGGCGAACCAATCGGCGGCAACGCGGTAGTTTTCTTTTTCGTATTGAATGGTTCCCAATTGAAAGCAGGGTTGGGAATAGGTGGGGTCAAGCCGCGCTGCTTGCGCCAACAAATGATGCTTCTGTTCCGGGTTATTCGCAAGCAATCCACGAATGTAGCTTTCTTTGGCATCGACTCTAGCGCCTGGATGACGTAGCAGAAAGTCGCTCTGGGTGACTGATGTTTTTGGCGAAAGAAATTTCAACGCCTGCCAGGCCAGATTCATTTCCAGCACAGAAAGATCATCGAGCGAACCTGTTTCAAAAAATTCCGTACTCTGTTTGCGTCCGCGTAAATCAATCATACGGGCCACAAGTTTGACGCTGGGACGTTGACCGGCAGGCTTTTCTTCTAACTCAAAGCTGCCAAAAACCAGCGAACGGGCGTCCAGTTCATCGCCAATCTTCACCATTGTGGCTTTGGAAATTTGTACATAGGGTCGGACGCTTAAGCGCCGGTAGGCTTCTTGCCGGGCGTCACGGTCCAGCACTAAAAGTCCTTCCCCATACAGCGCTTCTTGAATGGAATCGGCAGCACTTTCGCCTAACCAGTTGAGGTTCAGATTTTTGGTCAGGTTGATGAAGGGCAACACGACCACAGATTCGGCGGCTGCTGGAAGAACACAAAACAAGAGGGCCGCCAGGATTCGGTACATTACTTAATTTTAGCAAGCCGCAACCGCGTCCATCAGCGGCTCAGATTAATTGCCGCTGATGGACGCCGATGAACGCTGATAACAACAATTTAGGTAAGCTGGCAGGCTGAATGCCCAGTGCCGCATAGTTTGCCCGCATCCCTAGGTTAAAAAAACCTGATAGCTTCGCTTCACACTTGAAGCTGTCCGATTCCAGGAAATGCGGCATTAGGCTGAACGCCTGCCCCACATAAGAACCCTAGTTGACGGTTACCTTCATATTGGTCCCGCCGACGCGGATTTCCTTGATCTGATACTTCCCTTCGCTATTCAGGTAACGCACCGCAGTCTTGACGTACTTTTCACTGGTGTTTTCCACTTGAATGGGGGCTTCAACGGTTGTTTTGCCTAGTTTCATGACAATTTTACCGTTGTCAATTTCCACCTTGTACTCGCCGGCTTTTAGTTCTTTGCCATTGAGGGTGGCGTTTTCATACAGCACAATTTTGTGAGTGGTGGCGCTGGCAAAAGCCATGGTCAGGGTGACGCACAACAAAAGTATCTTTTTCATAAACAGAGTTCTCCTTAGTTGACCCGGTGCCGATTGCAGCCCCGGGCCGATTACATATTGCTTTCGATTTAGATTTTGGCCAGCAGCGGGCTTTCCCTCCGGAACACCCGTTGTCACATGCCTTGTATGAAATTACATACGAACCAAGCCAGCATTCGTTCCGTTAAAAAGTTTCGTTGTGAAGAAAACTTTTAACAAGTTCTTTGGCTTTCTGATGGGCTGTGGCTGTATTGCCGAACTCAGGAATCCACATCACCGCTTCATCGCGACGAAACCACGTCAATTGTCGCTTGGCATATTGACGACTGTGAATCTGGGCCAGTTCCAAAGCCTGCTTGAAATCCATCTGCCCACGAAGCAATGCCAGCGACTCTTTATAGCCGATGGATTCGAACGGCTTTGCGTCTTCTGAATAGCCACGTGCCAGAATGCTTTTCACTTCATCCAGCAATCCGTCTTCAAACATGCGCACGCAGCGTTCATTCAGACGTTGGTGCAACAGCGGGCGTGGTGGATTCAATCCAATTTTCAAAATGCGATATCCTTCCAGCCCCTGGCGTTTGCCTGCCATTAAATCGGAACCCGGCTTGCCCGCCAGAATTCGAATCTCTAAGGCGCGCATGGTCTTGTTTACGTCCTGCGGTTGAATGCGACCAGCGGCCTCTCTATCCAGCCGTGTGAGGATGCGATGTAACGATCCGGTCGCAGCGGCTTCCCTGGCGGCCAGTTTCCGTCGTAGATCCTCATCACGCTCTGGGCTGGGGGACAAGCCTTCCAACAGCGCCTTTAAGTAGAAGCCCGTCCCACCGCAGAGGATGGGCAGTTTTTGGCGATGGGTAATGTCTTTTAACGATTCTTTTGCGAGTCTTGCGTACTCGCCTGCACTCATCAGCGCGTCTGGGTTACAGATGTCTATTAAATGGTGAGGGATCCCTTGGTGCGCCTCCGCTGGTAACTTGGCGGTACCGATTTGGAAGTAACGGAAAACTTGTAATGAGTCGCAATTCAAAATCTCTCCATCATATGAATGGGCTAAGGTAAGGGCTAAATCGCTCTTGCCCGAACCTGTTGGGCCGATAATTGTAACCAGAGGGTAGAGGTTGTCCGTCAAACCTCTAGGCTAGCAAGCCCTCTTGCCCGGAATGCCGGGAGTATATACTGGAAGTGAAATTAAATCGCCCGGAAACGGGGGGGTCGAATGTTCCGTCTTGGCAAAACTGCTCTTGTAATCGTGTTGACAGGTGCTTGTGTATTCGCACAACCGCCAGATAAAGATGAGGACCGTGCTGCGGCCTACTACAACTACTCAATGGGTAGAATTTATACCGAACTTGCCGGCGCCTATGGAAACAAAGGTGAATATGTAGGCAAGGCCATTGAGCACTTTAAATCTGCATTGAAAGCGGACCCCGGTGCAACCTTCATCACAGAAGATATTTCCGACCTTTATGTACAAGGTGGCCGCATCCGCGAAGCTGTTCGCGAAGCAGAAGACGCACTGAAGGCGAACCCTGACAATATTCTTCCCCGGCGCATTTTGGGTCGTATTTATTCCCGGCTGATTGGCGATCCGCAAGGCCAAAGCCGCAGCATCAATGAAACGATGCTGAAAAATTCCATAGAGCAGTACACCAAGATCACCGAAAAAGAACCGTTGGATTTGGAAAGCTGGGTGATGCTGGGACGCTTACAGAAGATGAGCACCAATTCAGTGGAATCGGAAAGAGCGTTTAAGAAAGCTCTGTTGATCGATCCTGAAAATGAAGACGCCATGGCTGGGCTGGCGTTAGTTTACGCCGATCTTGGCGACACGAATAAGGCTGCGGAACTGCTGAAGAAGGTGACCGATAAGAATCCGTCCATGCGGACATTGACTGCACTTGCTGGATCCTACGAGCAGATGCATGATTACAATCTTGCCGCAGAGACCTACAAAAAAGCACTGGGTCTACAGCCCGATAATGACGAAATCAAAAAGCAGTTGGCCAGCACTTTGCTGCTAGCGGATAAAGTAGATGAAGCTGCCAAATTGTTTGAAGAGATGGCTACGGAAGATCCCAAAGATTTTGTTTCGCGGTTACGCCTTTCCCAAATTTATCGACAACAAAACAACTTTGACAAAGCCTGGCAGCAGCACAACAAGGCGAAAGAGATTGACTCGAATAATCCTGAGATTCGCTACAACGAAGTGAACCTTTACGAAAGCCAGGGGAAATCAGCAGAAGCGATTGCTTCGCTGAAAGAGTTGCTGGCCAGCACGCAAAAGAAAACCTATTCGGCGCAAGAACGGCAGACCAGAGCCACTTTGCTGGAACGCATGGGACTTTTATATCGCCAAGGGGAACAGTACGGCAAGGCTGTGGAAACCTTTCGTACCTTAGCCGAACTGGACGCCGCGCTGGCATCCCGAGCGACGGCTCAAGTAGTGGATACGTATCGTCAAAATCGCGAGTATCAAAAAGCGGTAGACGAAGCCGACAGTGCGCTGAAGAAATTCCCAAAAGATCGCATGATTACCGTGGTACGGGCCAGTGCGCTGGGGGAGTTGGGACGCAATGCCGACGCTGTGGCATCGCTCAAGACACTGCTGGAAGGGAAGCCCACGGATCGGGAAACTTTTCTGAGCATTGCCCAAGCTTATGACCATGCCAAGAACTATCCGGAAATGGCTAAGGCGATTGATGAAGCGGAAAAACTGAGCACTACGAAAGAGGAAAAAGAAGGGATTTCGTTTACTCGTGGGGCGATGTATGAAAAGCAGAAAAAGTTCGATCTGGCTGAAGTCGAGTTTCGCAAAGTGATCGAATTGAATCCGATGAATGGTGGTGCCTTAAACTACCTTGGCTACATGTTTGCAGATCGTAATTTACGGCTGCCTGAAGCTCGTACCCTGATTCAAAAAGCGTTGGACATGGAGCCCGGCAACGGAGCTTATTTGGATTCCATGGGCTGGCTGGCATTCCGTCAGGGTAAGTATGAGGAAGCAGAAGACCTGCTGAAGAAGTCGATTGAACGGGTCCCCAAAGATTCGACCATTTACGATCATCTGGCTGAAGTTTATTTCAAGCAGGAAAAGACCAAAGAAGCCATCAACTCCTGGGAAAAATCAGTGAAGGCGTATGAAGCGGCTGGTGTTGGGGAACGCGAAGGCGTGGATATTGCTGGCATTCAGAAGAAGTTGGAAAAGGCTAAGAGTCGATTGGCCAAAGACAACACCCAAGCGCCTAAGAAAGAAAAGAATCGGTAGCGGGATAGTCAATCTTAGCTGAACAGCAATCTTGCGATACTCTTGAAGTATGCGAACCACTGCCCTTCTATTTGCCGGACTTACGCTAGCTATCTCTGCGCTTGCAGATCAAAAACTTGGTAAACCATTAACTTTGCCAAAGCCCATGGCTGTTGCCGCAGTGCTTTCCGACCCGGAACCCCTTGCTGGGAAGACGGTTCAAGTGAAAGGCAAAGTGGCTGAAGTTTGCCAGATGGCCGGTTGCTGGATGAGCCTCACCGATGAAGGCAAGTCGCTGCGGATTAAAGTCAACGACGGCGACATCGTATTTCCCAAAGAATCAGTGGGAAAGATGGCCATTGCTGAAGGCAAACTGGAAAAAATGGAATTGACACGGGATCAAATGATTACCCGTGCCAAGCACGAAGCTGAGGAACAAGGGCGCAAGTTTGACCCAAAGTCCATTAAAAGTGGAAAAACCATTTACCAGATTCAGGGCGTGGGCGCTGTGGTTCTTGATTAACGAATGAAACTTCTTGTTCTTGCCCTTACCATTGCGCTAACCGCGCAAGCCCAGACGAAGACCGCTGTCAGGCAGCAACCCAAGCTGGTGGTCTTCATTGCAGTGGACCAGTTCCGCTACGATTATCTGCTGCGATTCCGTAAGGATTACAACGCCGGATTGGCCCGGTTATTGGAGAATGGTGCCGTATTCACCAATGCCAACTATCAACACTTTCCAACCGTGACAGCAGTGGGCCATTCCACCATGCTCACCGGGGCAACGCCCAACATCAGCGGTATTGTTGGCAACGAATGGTGGGATAGGGAGGCTGGTAAAGATGTGACCAGCGTTGAGGATCTGGACCCAAGCATGAAAAGTCTGGGAGCTGTCACCAAGACCGTTGGTACCCCTCGACGCCTCCTGGTAAGCACGCTGGGCGATGAAATGAAGATGTCGGGTTTGTGGGATAGCAAAGTGATTGGGATTTCCATTAAGGATCGCAGCGCCATTCTGCCGTCAGGTCGGATGGCCGATGGGGCATATTGGTTCGATCCAGAGAGTGGCAATTGGGTATCGAGCAACTGGTACTTCGACGCGCTTCCCGACTGGGTTTCAAAGATAAACGATGCCCACCCTGCCGATAAGTTCGCCGGTGCGCAGTGGAAGCCCTTGTTGGAAGCTGGTCCACCACTGAAGATAATGCCCGATACCAAAGACAAGAAACTCTATGTCGAATTAGAGAACAGCCCCTATGGAAACGAGTTGATTGAAGAGCTTGTGGAAGCCGCTATTGTCAAGGAAAAACTTGGGCAACGGGGAGCTTTGGATTTGCTGACGGTCAGCTATTCCGCTAACGATTACGTTGGACATCTGGTTGGACCCGATGATCCGCAAGTACGCGATATGGCCATTCGTACAGATCGTCTGTTGGGGAAATTGTTCGCCCTTCTCGACAGCAAAGTTGGACGAAGCAATTACATTGTAGGGTTCACTGCCGATCATGGCGTGGCCCCTGTTCCTGAAGTGCAGAAGGCTCGAAAAATGCCCGGCCAACGGCTGAATGCAACGGATGTGAAAGTGGCCATCAATGCCCGCCTTAGCGAACTTTACGGGGAAGGGGAGTGGGTTGTAAACAAGAACTTCGACGCCCCTTGTCTGAATGCCGGCTTGGCCGCTGCCCGCAAGGTGAGCATGGCTGACGCACGAACCCAGGCTGCTGAGGCTGTCCGCCGCCTTCCGGGGATCATGCGGGTTTACACGCGCGACCAGATCGTAGAAGGGCGTCTGGTGCTGGATAGCATTGGTTTACGAATCGCCAATGGGTATTTTCCAGAACGCAGTCCCGATTTAATGATTGTCACTGAACCTTACAGCTTCTTCACCACCAAGACAACTGGAACCACGCATCATTCTGCCTTCGGCTACGATACGCATGTGCCGCTAATTTTGATGGGAACTCCCTTTAAAGCTGGAAACTATCATGGCGCGGCAGCCGTCAATGACATGGCGCCAACATTGGCTACAGTTGTGGGCGTAGAAATTCCCAGTGGATCGGTGGGCAGGACTTTAGCGGAAGCACTTGTAAACTGAAGCTTTTTTACACTAAAGCGCCCCCTGTGATACCCTGGAAAGTACTTAAATAGTGCGTAAGGAGTCTGTTTTCGCAATGCTGAAATTTTCTAGCCGTCCTTTGCTGGTTCTGGCACTGGGTCTTGTGGCAAGTGCATCCTTGTCGATGGCGCAATCAAAGGTCGGGATTATCAACCTGCAAAAGGCTGTTCTTGACACTGCTGAGATCAAAAAAGCTCAGCTTGAGCTGGAAGCCAAGTTCAAACCCAAGACCGATGCCATTGATCGTCTGCAAAAAGAACTGGCCGATATCCAGAACAAGTTACAAACCATGGCCGGTAAGTTAACGCCGCAAGCCGAGCAGGAAATGCAGATCACGGGCACTCGCAAGCAGCGGGAATTGACTCGTTTGAACGAAGATGTGCAGGGCGACGTGGATCGGGAACGGAACGAGATTCTGGGTCGGGCAGCTACACGCATGCAGGATGTAGTGAAGAAGATGGCCGATGCAAGCGGATTGGATATAGTGGTGGATGTTTCGAACACGGTGTTCTTCAAGACCTCATTGGAAATTACCAAGGATTCCACCACGGCGTACGATAAAGCCTATCCGGTGGCCAAATAAGCCTTTTTGGGAACAAATGTTGACCTAGCAGTGTCCATTTTTCAGTATGGCTAGTTATCTGGACAATTACGGAAGAAGCGACGCGAAGCGGGAAAAAATCGTCAAGGGTCTGGTGATGGCGGCGGTGATTCTTGCCGTTGCATCCGGGGCCCTTTACTTTTTTCTGCGCGATTTCAAAGAGCGCGGCCAGTTGAGTGGCTTTCACGAATTGCTCAACAAAAAAGATTATAAGACTGCTTATGGGTTGTGGGGCTGCACCGATAGCAACCCTTGTCCCAACTATAGCTACGATAAGTTTCTGTCCGATTGGGGGCCCACCAGCCTGATTGGTAAAGGAGCGACCGTTTCGGTAAACAAGACTCGTTCCTGTGAAGAAACGGTGATTCAGATCTGGACCGTGGGCCCCAAGGAAACTATTAACCTACTGGTGAATCGTAAGGATAAGACCATCGGGTTTGCCCCCTGGCCTGTTTGCGATCCCCATATGAAGATGGAATAACCAATAATCTACCTATCATGATATGATTCATGATAGGTAGATTATATCCAATGCCGATCAGCATCAAAAATGAACAAACTGAACTTTTAGCTCGCAAACTGTCAGATCTCACCGGAGAAACCTTAACGGAAGCGGTGCGTGCAGCTGTTTCAGAAAGGTATGAACGGCTTCAGCGGGCTCGGGCTGGCCGCTCCATTTCGGGTGAACTGAATGAGATTGGGTTGCGTTGCGCCAAACGGCCAATCATCTCCAAACTCAGTGCGGATGAGATTCTGGGTTATGACGAATCTGGAGTGCCCACCCAGTGACATTGGACACGTCCGCTGTTCTTGCCATACTTCAAGATGAGCCAGAGAGGATTGAGTTTGCGTGGCTGATAGAGAATGCCGCGCGTCGACTGATTTCGTCGGTTTCCGTTTTGGAAGCAGCAATGGTTTTGGAAGGAAGAAGGGGTGAGGATGCTGGTTCCGACTTGGACCTTTTTCTGCGGCGCGCTTCCGTAGAAACCGTGGCATTCGATGAAGAACAGCTTTTTGTTGCACGTTCAGCGTTCCGGCGTTTTGGAAAAGGCCGTCACCCAGCGGGACTAAATTTTGGAGACTGCGCCGCCTATGCTCTGGCGCAATGGTCAGGCGAACCTCTACTGTTTAAGGGCAAGGATTTCATGGCAAGCGATGTTGCCCGTGTAAGGGAGTAAGAAAGACTCAATCAACGCTGCATTAGTGGCAGCCTAAACAGGTGAATCGCACGCCATGACACACCGCGCAAGTATCCTTATCCCAAGTGTGATTTTTCCGATTGTGTGAATCCAGAAAATCGGGGGAATGATTGCTGGGACGTAGATCTGCTTTTGCGTCGTGGCACTTTTCACAAGTGAAGGGAGGGTCGATCTTGGTATGGCAAACAAGACAATCGGCCATCGCCGGGAAGGCGGTTTTGGCCACCAGCGATTCCGATTCCTCCATCCCGCGATGGCATGCCGCACAAGCATTTTTCGAGTCCAAATGACGCCGGGCATCGCCGGGTTTGGATAGATACGTTTTCTTATCTATCGCTGAGGCGAACAAGGGTGCCAGATTGCCCATTCTCCCGTGCAATTGATGATTGAACTTGCTGACGGAAAGGGAAGCTGGCTGCTTGATCTCAACCGTCTGATGACAGGGCAGGCACACTTCAGGTCTGGGTAGATTATTGTCTTCCGCTTTGGTGCTGGTGGGTACTGTCTGGTGGCAACTAACGCATGTAGGCTTCAGTTTCAAGTGTAATTTGTGAGAAAAAGGCCGACCCGTTGTGGGGGCGGCCTCCATCACCAAAACAAAACTGAATGCGATGATTACCCTTTGTAGGAGATTCGCCAAATCTTGTTTCCACCATCCTCAGAAACCAGCAGACTTCCGTCCGGTAACTCAAACAATCCTACTGGACGTCCCCAGACTTCGCGCTTGTCGGGAGCCATCATCCAGCCGGTTAGGAAATTTTCCTTTTCACCAGATGGCTTGCCCCCCTTGAACGGCTGAAAGACTACAGAATAGCCCACTCTTTCCGAACGGTTCCACGATCCGTGGAAGCACAGGAACGCTCCTCCGCGATATTTGGCAGGGAACTGCTTGCCGGTGTAGAACATGGCGTCCAGCACCGCCACATGGGCACCCAGGGCGATGTCAGGCGTAATGGTTTTCTTCACCAGTTCCGGTTTCAAATCCTTGTTGCGAGGATCTTCGTTTGGCCCAATATAAGAATAGGGCCAGCCGTAAAAGCCGCCCTGCTTGATTTTGGTGAAGTAATCGGGCACCAGATCATCGCCTAGGCCGTCGCGTTCCTGCACTGCAGCCCACAGGTCTTGCGTGCCGGGGTAGTAGCGCATTCCAATTACATTGCGCACCCCGGATGCAAAGATTTCATGACCAGTTCCATCGGGATTGTAGCGGTTGATGGCAGCGCGTCGTGGATCTTCCCCCGGTGATACATTCGATTCCGACCCAACCGTGACGTACATTTTCTCACCCTTTTTATCAAAGAGAATGGTACGCGTGGTGTGCCCTTTGCCAAAGTCTTTAAAGTTCACCAGTTCTTCGCCCGGTCCAGCGGTCATCGCGGCTTTATCGTACTTATAGCGCTTCACACTGGTGGCTTCAGCTACGTACAGATAATCTTTCCACCAAGCCAAACCGTAAGGACGGTCCAGGCCACTGATCAGCTTTTTGCGATCTTCGTCTGCCTTAAAAACTTTGTTCTTATCGGTGAGCACATAGATGCTACCGTTGGTCACCGTATCGCTTAGCAGGATTTCACCAGTCGGCCCAGCCAACATAAATCGTGGGCGTTCAAATCCTGAGGCGTATTCGTCAATGGTGAATCCTTGCGGAAGATTCAATTGGGCTCCATCTGGCCGTGGAATTACTTGGGCACGGTTGGTGGAGGATTTGGTGTGATAGGGCGCGGGGAGTGTGATTTTTTTCGCTTGGTCCGCAGCAACTGCTACGCCAATCACAGCTACCGCACCTATTGAAAGGGCAAGATATCTTCTGTTCATATGTACTTCCTCATTGTATCGCGAGGGCTTTACTCTACACGATAGTTAGGCGCTTCTTTAGTGATAATTACGTCGTGTACGTGACCTTCCCGTAAGCCAGCCATGGAAACGCGCACGAACTTGGAACGATCCTGCAACTCTGGAATGGTGGCGCAACCACAATAGCCCATGCCCGCTTTCAAACCGCCCACCAACTGAAATACCATTTCAGAAAGTGGACCTTTGTAAGGGACACGACCCTCAATCCCTTCCGGGACCAGTTTGCCGCCAGCTTCCTGACTATACCGATCCGTAGAGCCGATGGCCATTGCCCCTAAGGATCCCATGCCACGATAGCTCTTGAATGTACGGCCTTGATAGAGAATCGTCTCTCCGGGGCTTTCGTCAGTACCGGCCAGCAGGCTGCCGATCATCACCACGTCGGCTCCCGATGCGATGGCCTTGGTGACGTCGCCAGAATACTTAATGCCGCCATCGGAAATCAACGGAACGCCGGCTGCGCGGGTGGCCTTCACTGCTTCCGCAATGGCTGTGATCTGCGGCATGCCAGCCCCGGAAACAACACGAGTTGTGCAGATGGAGCCAGGGCCGATGCCAACTTTCACACCATCGGCACCGAATTCAATCAGATCTCTGGCACCTTCGAAAGTGCCCACGTTCCCGGCGATTACATTGATGTGCGATGGAAGAAATTTTTTCAGAGTGGCCAGGGCATTGAGCACCCCTTCACTATGGCCGTGGGCGGAATCAATGGCCAGGATGTCCACTTTTTTGGCTACCAATGCTTGCGCCCGTTCCAGGAAATCGCCGGTGGAACCAACTGCTGCGCCGGTGCGCAAGCGGCCCTGCTCATCTTTGGCGGCATTGGGATACTTCAGTTTCTTCTGAATGTCTTTGACCGTGATCAGCCCTTTCAGGTTGTAGGCGTCATCCACCACCAGAAGTTTTTCTACGCGATGACGATGCAGAATTTCTTCAGCATCTTCAAGCGTGGTGCCCACTGGAACGGTGATCAGATTTTCCTTGGTCATCACCTGAGAAATGGGAAGGTCGTAACGGGTTTCAAACCGCAGATCGCGATTGGTTAGAATACCCACTAATTTGCCGTTCTGAGTCACTGGGACACCGGAAATGCGGAACCGCTGCATTAAATCCAGGGCATCGGCAATTTTCTTGTCCGGGGAAATGGTGACGGGGTCGACAATCATGCCACTTTCCGAACGCTTTACCCGATCTACTTCTTCGGCTTGACGTTCAATGGTCATGTTGCGATGGATGAAGCCTACGCCGCCTTGTTGGGCCAGGGCGATGGCCATATGGGATTCGGTGACCGTATCCATGGCCGAGCTAACAATAGGGATATTGAGGAAGATGTTGCGGCTAAGCCGGGTCCGGGTGTCCGCCATGGCGGGAAGAACATTGCTACGGGCCGGCTGGAGCAGTACATCATCGAAGGTCAACCCTTCGGGGAGATGTTCAGGAATCATGTGGATTCATTTCATGATACTCCATTCTGCGTGAAAATCTGCTTACGTTTCATATTCGTTACACACTCCTGGACGATAAGGCTAACAAGGGCACCTTAGTCGAATCACTTGGAACCGATCAGCCAAAAATTTCGCCAGCAATATGCGATCAGCACAACCGAGGTGGCGATGCACCCTGTCTACCTGCGCGGGAACAGAATCGTTAACCTGGCACTGTTGGGTCATTTAGGGTTCACGCTTATTTTGTATGCGATTTACGGTCCCTGGTGGAAAGCGCTAGCTGCCAGCATCGCGCTGATTGGTGTATTCCAATTGGCCAGCTTCTATCTTCCAACTCATTTTGCGACTCGTGCGTTCGGCGCTTTAGCACTCCAACTGATGGCTACCTTTGAGCTGCACCAGCTTCATCCTGTAGGAGAACTGCACTATCTCTTATTTTCCATTGGGGTTACCATCCTGATTGTGTACAAGGACTGGTGGTGCCTTTGTGTGGCTCTGGTTTTTGTCGATTTACAGTACCTTTATGCTGCCAGTGGTCAGGCCAGAGCCCTGGTTTTCTTCAGCCTTTTTCAAGTAGAAGCGGCAATTTGTTGCTATTTAGCTAACCAAATGCGTCGTCAGACGATGGAAAACTGGACGAAGGAAAGCGAACTTTGTTTGCATAGCGCAAAGCTACAGGAAGAAATCATTGCCAAAGATGAGTTGTCCAACAAGTTAAGCCATTACGCTTGGGAGCTGACTTCGGCTAAAGATGCCGAGTTTGCGCAACGTGAGCAGACCGATTTGTTGATTACTGAATTGGAAGCGGCAAAACATAAGGCTTTGGCGGCGGTGCAGGCGAAGAGCGAATTTCTGGCATCGATGAGCCATGAGATTCGGACCCCGATGAACGGGATTATCGGCATGACCGATCTGCTTCTCGACACGCACCTTGACCCGCATCAGCAAGAGTATGCCGAAACTATTCGCAGTTCAGGTGCTTCATTATTGACGCTGATTAACGACATTTTGGATTTATCGAAAGTGGAAGCGGGCAAGATGGAGCTGGAACCGATGCCTTGCGATCTGCAGGTTATCCTGCACAATGTGCTGGATCTATTCATGGCAAAGGCGCAGCAAAAGGGAATTTATCTGGCTCTTCGATACCGTTTGGGCGTGCCTACTGCGGTCATTGGCGATGCGGGCAGAATCCGTCAGATATTTTTGAACCTTGTCAGCAACGCCGTGAAATTTACGGAGAGTGGTTATGTATTGATTGACGTGCAATCGATTGCATCGCGAATTTCAATTCAAATTACAGATACCGGCTGTGGTGTTCCATTAGACAAACAGCAACTGATTTTTGAAAAGTTCACGCAGGCAGATTCGTCCACCACTCGTCGCTTTGGGGGCACTGGCCTGGGTTTGGCCATCTCCCTGGAACTGACACGGCTGATGAATGGTTTGATTGAACTCACCAGTACCCCCGGCAATGGTTCCACATTTACGGTCACATTGCCGCTTACCGTGCAAGCCGCCGCCATTGCGCAGGAACCCCTTCCCGCCCTTGCCGATCTGCGCGTTTTGGTGATAGACAGTGCGGAAATCCGTCGCAATATTACTCAAGAAGCGTTGCAGTCTAGCGGGATGCGCTGCCAAGCCTGGACGGAGTGGAATTCCGTGCGCAAGATGATGGAACGGGCTGAGGCCAGTGCCGATCCTTATCGTTTTGTACTGCTCACTTTGTCGAAGCCGGAACCGGAAATCTGCGTTGAAATCCGATCTTTGGTGAATGACAAACGCTATCCCGATACGGCGTTCGTTTTACTGTCCAGCCCGGCTACCTTGTCTTACGCTGAAAGCTGGAAGGAGTCAGGATTTTCAGCCTTCATTTCTTTACCTTTACGGCAGACAGAAATGTTGCAAATTCTCAACAAACTTGCCGGAATGTCGAAGGCTGAACAGGAGTGCACCCTGCTTACCCGGCATCAGTTGCCCAGTAGAATCCTGGTGCCGGAAGTCAGCTCTATCATCGCCAACTTCGCTTTGCGGATTCTGCTGGCGGAAGACAATGCGGTG
>JANMWO010000144.1:0-8442 GCA_031394025.1 Acidobacteriota bacterium | reverse complement strand
CATGATGTTCTGGCTGTCGAACGCCTTGCCCAGTTCCATCACCGGTCCGGTGTAACGCAGTTTGATGGGGGTGAGTGTTTCCACTTCGCCCATTTCAAGTGCGATTAACACGTCGTCAATGGATGCGAACTTCTTGCCTTCGCCCTTGGTGCCTGGAACCGCTTTGGTTAAGTAGTAGAGACCAAGAACCATGTCCTGCGACGGGATAGCGATAGGCGCGCCGTGTGCCGGGGACAGAATATTGTTCGACGAAAGCATCAGTGTTGTTGCTTCAATCTGAGCTTCTGGCGAAAGCGGAATGTGGACGGCCATCTGATCGCCATCGAAATCGGCGTTGAAGGCGGTACAAACCAGCGGATGCAGCTTGATCGCCTTGCCTTCGACGAGAATCGGTTCAAAGGCCTGAATGCCTAGGCGATGCAGTGTCGGAGCGCGATTCAGAAGGATCGGATGATCGCGAATGACTTCTTCGAGAATGTCCCAAACTACCGGATCCTGCTGTTCAACTAGTTCTTTGGCTTGTTTGATGGTGGTGCAATGACCACGCTGTTCCAGGCGATGATAAATGAATGGCTTGAACAGTTCCAGAGCCATCTTCTTCGGCAGACCGCACTGATTCAGTTTCAGTTCAGGACCGACGACGATCACCGAACGACCCGAGTAATCGACGCGCTTTCCAAGCAGATTCTGACGGAAACGACCCTGCTTGCCTTTCAACGTATCGGACAGCGATTTCAGAGGACGATTGTTGGCACCACGCAGAACACGGCCACGACGACCGTTGTCAAACAAGGCATCAACCGCTTCCTGCAGCATGCGCTTTTCATTACGAACAATCACGTCTGGCGCGTGCAGCTCCATCAACTTCTTCAAACGGTTGTTACGGTTGATAACGCGGCGATACAGATCATTAAGATCGGAAGTAGCGAAGCGACCACCATCCAGCGGTACCAGCGGACGAAGTTCCGGCGGGATCACTGGGATCACGTCGAGGATCATCCATTCCGGCTTGTTGGCCGACTTGCGGAAGCTTTCAGCAACGCGCAGACGCTTGGCATACTTCAGCTTCTTTTGCGCCGATTGCTCGGTCTTCATCTTCTCGCGAATCATGATGGACAGTGATTCCACGTCCATCTTACGCAGTAGATCTTTAATGCCTTCGGCGCCCATCATGGCGACGAATTTACCCGGATATTCCAGGTCCAGTTGACGCTTGCGTTCGTCGGTGATTACCTCACCAGCGGAAATTTCCTGCACGTCACCTGGATCTACAATTACGTAAGCTTCAAAATAGAGAACCCGTTCCAGTTCACGTAAAGTGATGTCAAGCAGATAGCCGATGCGGCTGGGCAATCCCTTGAAAAACCAAACGTGCGAACAGGGGCTGGCCAGTTCAATGTGGCCCAACCGTTCCCGGCGGACCCTGGAAAGCGTAACTTCAACGCCGCACTTATCGCAGATTACACCACGATGCTTCATGCGTTTGTACTTACCGCACAAGCATTCCCAATCGGCGATGGGTCCAAAGATGCGGGCGCAGAAAAGGCCGTCCCGCTCTGGTTTGAACGTACGATAGTTAATGGTCTCTGGCTTGGTTACTTCGCCATGAGACCAACTCCGGATTTTTTCCGGGGAGGCGAGACTGATCCGAATGGAATCAAAGTCCGCAATTAGATTCGCGCGATCATACGGGGAAGATCTATACATCATCGCTTAACCTCCTCCTTAGTCAGCCGCCAGCGCAGTGTCAATCACTTCGCGGGGCTTTTTCATTAATTCAACATCAAGGCACAAAGATTGCAGTTCGCGGATAAGCACGTTAAACGACTCGGGCACACCCGGTTCAGCCGCAGCTTCGCCTTTCACAATTGCTTCGTAAATTTTCGCGCGTCCGTAAACGTCATCGGACTTCGCGGTTAACAATTCCTGCAACACATACGCAGCGCCGTAGGCTTCCAAAGCCCAAACTTCCATTTCTCCGAAGCGCTGTCCGCCGAACTGCGCTTTGCCGCCCAGGGGCTGCTGCGTAATCAACGAATACGGTCCAATAGAACGAGCGTGGATCTTATCATCAACCAGATGGGACAGCTTCAACATATAGATGTAGCCCACCGTCACTGGCTGTTCAAACCAGATTCCCGACATGCCATCAATCAACCGGACCTTGCCGGAGCTTGGCAGCTCTGCCCGGGCCAGCATGGCTTTTATGTCAGCTTCAGTTGCGCCGTCAAATACCGGAGTGGCAAAGTGGAAGCCAAGGAATTTGGCAGCCCAACCCAAATGCGTTTCCAGAATCTGTCCGACGTTCATACGAGAAGGAACGCCCAGAGGATTCAGTACAATTTCCACCGGTGTGCCGTCAGCCAAGTGGGGCATGTCTTCTTCAGGAACAATGCGGGCAATTACACCCTTGTTCCCGTGACGACCAGCCATCTTATCGCCAACGCTCAGCTTGCGCTTCATCGCGATGTAAACCTTCACCAGCTTGATAACGCCAGGAGGCAGTTCATCGCCCTTACGCAACTTCGCCGTTTTCTCTTCCGTGATCTTTTCCAGCACTGCGATCTGACGCGACGTCATCTCTTCGATTTCGTCAATCATTTCGTTCAGCCGGGGATTGCGATCTTTCAACCGCAAACGCTTCAGATCACGACCGCGCATGGACTCCACGATTTCGCGGTTCATGTACGCGCCCTTCGACACCAGTTTCTTGTTGCTCTTTTCGTCGTGCAGATCGGCAAGGATTTCCTGGCCGTCCATTTCCTTGGTTAGACGCTTGGCGCGTTCGTCGTTCAGAATACGCTTTTCGTCTTCCAAGTTACGATGCAGCTTGGCAACCTGATTTTCCAGGATGAGCTTCGAGCGTTCGTCGAGTTCAGTACCCTTGCGAGCAAACACCTTGCAATCGACAACCGTGCCTTCCATTCCAGGAGGACAGTAGAGCGAAGCATCTTTCACATCGCCGGCCTTTTCGCCGAAGATGGCCCGTAACAACTTTTCTTCCGGAGTAAGCTGCGTTTCACCCTTGGGCGTTACTTTGCCCACCAGAATGTCACCCGGCTTAACCGTTGCACCGACGCGGATAATGCCACTTTCATCCAGATTGCGCAGGAAGCTTTCTGAGATGTTGGGGATGTCCCGAGTGATTTCCTCAGGTCCCAGCTTGGTATCACGTGATTCGATTTCCAGCTCTTCAATATGAATCGAAGTGTAGTAATCTTCCTTCACCAGCTTTTCAGAAACCACAATGGCATCTTCAAAGTTGTAACCGCGCCAGGGCATGAAAGCCACCAGCACGTTACGACCCAGGGCCAGTTCGCCCAGTTCCGTACAAGGACCGTCTGCCAGAACGTCACCTTTTTTCACGCGTTGTCCCAGGGCGACAATCGGCTTTTGCGTGATACAGGTGTTCTGGTTGGAACGTTTGAATTTAATCAGTGTATAGATGTCCGATCCTACTTCGCGGGACATCTGCCCTTCATGCGCGGAAGATCCATCCACACGAACAATGACGCGTTCGCTATCGACAGAATCAACCACTCCAGCGCGCTTGCAGATCACCACAGCACCGGAATCGCGAGCCGTAACCCGTTCCATACCTGTGCCCACAAAAGGAGCCTCGGCACGCAGCAGCGGTACAGCCTGACGCTGCATGTTCGAACCCATCAAGGCTCGGTTAGCGTCATCGTTTTCAAGGAAAGGAATCAGGCTGGCAGCTACCGAAACAAGCTGTTTCGGGCTGACATCCATGTACTGCACTTCCTCGCGATGAATCAGCACGAAGTTGCCTTGCTGACGGGCGTTCACCAGATCGTCAGTGATTTTACCCAACGGATCCAGCTTCACGTTCGCCTGGGCAATAATGTACTTATCTTCTTCCCACGCCGATAGGTAATCGCAATGGGCTTCAATTTCAGCCAGATGTTTGCCAGCCTTCAGGTTGCCATTCATCTTTTCCATCTCGACGCGCGAGATAACCTGGTTCACCTTGGTTGAGGTATCCCCTGGGTTGAGCACGCGGATTTCATCTACCACGATGCCTTCAATCACACGACGATAGGGGCTTTCAATGAATCCGTATTCGTTGATGCGGGCAAAACAAGAGAGCGACGAAATCAGACCGATGTTCGGGCCTTCAGGCGTTTCAATCGGGCAGATACGGCCGTAGTGGGTCGGGTGAACGTCGCGGACTTCAAAGCCTGCGCGTTCGCGTGAAAGACCACCAGGTCCAAGGGCAGAAAGTCTCCGCTTGTGAGTGATTTCCGACAGTGGATTCGTCTGATCCATGAACTGCGATAACTGACTGGATCCGAAGAATTCGCGGATGGCAGCCATAACCGGCTTGGCATTCACCAAGTCATGCGGCATCGCTGTAGACATTTCCTGGTACACCGACATCTTTTCTTTAATGGCGCGTTCCATACGGACCAGGCCAATGCGGAATTGATTTTCAAGCAGTTCACCAACAGCGCGAACGCGACGGTTACCCAAATGATCAATGTCATCCACCAAACCAATACCCTTGCGCAGACGCATCAGGTAGCGGATGGTGGAAACGAAATCGAAACCATCCAGAGTGCGGCGGTCCAGCGGATTGCGTTCCGCATTACCGGGCTTCGCTCTCCAATCTTCTGGAGCATGGTCAGCCTTATCGTGCAACTTGATGTTGAACTTCATGCGGCCGACACGGGAAAGATCGTACTTACGCGCATCGAAGAACATGCCTTGGAACAACTGTGTGGCAGTGTCTACAGTTGGCGGATCGCCTGGGCGCAACTTGCGGTAAATTTCCAGCAGCGCTTCGTTCTGCGTTTTGATCGGATCTTTACGCAGCGTGGAAACAATGACGTTGCCTACGTCGTCCCGTTCCGGGAAGAACAATTCCAGCTTTTCAATGCCAGCATCCATCAGCTTGGTGAGAAGTGAGGGGGTCAGTTCCTGGTTTGCTTCCACCAGAATTTCACCCGTCTCCATGTCCACTACGTCGGCCATTACTAGGCCGCCTTCCAGGTCGTTTGGAGCAACTTCAAACTGTTCGATCTTGGCCTTGGCCAGATCTTTCAGCACGCTATTAGTGATCTTGCGTCCTTGCGGAACAACTGTATCACCAGACTTGCTGTTGATGGCGTGGGAGAGCTTCAAGCCCAACAATGCGCCACGACCAGATTCCGATGCCAGCCAGATCAACTTCTTATCTTTGATTTTCAGCGTGGTGTGAGTATCGGTATAGAACGTGCGCAGAATCTGTTCGTCAGACTTCATACCCAACGCGCGCAGGAAAACACTACCGTAGAACTTGCGCTTACGATCAATACGAACGTAAAGCAGGTTCTTGTTGTCGTATTCAAACTCAACCCAGCTTCCGCGATACGGAATAATCTTGCCCAGGTAATAGCCCTGTGCTGGAACTTTTTCAAAGAAGACGCCGGGCGAACGGTGCAACTGGCTTACAATTACGCGTTCCGTACCGTTAATGATAAAGGTGCCGTTGTTGGTCATCAACGGGATTTCCCCGAAGAAAACTTCCTGCTCCTTAATATCGCGAACAGTCTTTACGCCTGTTTCAGGATCTTTATCGTAGACGGTGAGTCGAATAGTGACTTTGAGAGGCGCAGAGTAGGTCATGCCGCGCTCTTCGCACTCAGGCACGTCGTACTTCAGTTGCAGACCCACAGGATCGCCGCAACGATTACAAAAAGTGACAATGTTCTTGTTGAAAGTGCCGCATTTGTGACAAAGCACTTCACCAGAATGGAACGGATCGGTTCTGATGGTTGCGCCGCAAGCTGGATTCCGACAAGTGGAACGCAGGTGATGCAGGCCCTTTAGGTTGCCGCATTTGCATTCCCAATTGCCAATGGCGTAGTCAACAAATTCCAGTTGTGACAGACCGCGGAAATCAGTGATGGGAAATACGCTGGAAAATACGCTTTGCAATCCGGAATCATCACGTTCCGGAGGCAGCAGCTCCATTTGCAGGAAGCGGGCGTAGCTCTGCTTTTGCACTTCGATCAGGTTCGGAATGGGTACCGATGTCTTGATCTTGGAAAAGTCCACACGCTCGCGAATATTGGAAATTGCCGTGTTACTCATTTTCGTTCGTCCACTCCTATGTGCAACGGCACAACAGCCGACGCAGACTTTCTAACGCCGGACATAAAGCTAAACAAAAGAACAAATGCCGATTTCGACCCTGCCAAAACTAGTTAAAAGGTCGTTTTCACGTTGCGAATCATCAGTTTTCGATTTAGGGTACACTTCGGCCAAGGTGGGTTCAAACACAGAAAGTTCGATCACAGTTTGAGGCAAACTGCTGGCTGAAGGGAGAAAAGATGTTTTCACAGGCGCAAATCCGGTCCGGCTCCGGCTATTGCAGTTATAGTACCAAACTTGCAAGCCCCTGGTCAAATAGGGGCAAGTAGTAGGACTATAAGTGGTTCTTTCGTAGGGGAAAGACCTTAGTCGGAACGTGCTAGTAGCTGATTGGGTGGCTAAAGACAAAAATAAAAACGATAAATGGGATAACGCCAGAGGCTCCCCACCCAGGGAGCCGCCAGCGTCGTTCATTGTCGATTTGGAAATTGGAAGTTTGATTATTTGACTTCGACGCTAGCGCCGGCGTCAACAAACTTCTTCTTGATTGCTTCCGATTCGTCCTTCGTGATGCCTTCTTTAATTGTCTTCGGCGCGCCGTCAACCAGATCCTTGGCTTCTTTGAGGCCCAGGCTGGTGACTTCACGGACAACCTTGATGACATTGATCTTGTTTGCGCCTGCGGCGGTAAGTACAACCGCAAACTCAGTCTTCTCTTCGACTGGTGCGGCGGCTGCGCCACCGGCGGCGGGGGCGGCTACTGAGGCTGCTGCGGCGGATACGCCCAACTTCTCTTCCAGCATCTTCACCAGCTGGGAAGCTTCAAGCAGCGTCAACCCTTGAATCTGTTCTGCGATAACATTGATGTCGGCCATTGTCTTCTAAAACTCCTGAACCCGTTTAATAGATTTCGATTTTACTTCGTTTTTCGGTTAGCCAGCGCGCTTCAAAGCGTTAGGCCTGGAACTTGTTCTCTTTGACGCCCTGATCGATCACCACAGCAAGGTTGCGGCCCACACCATTGATGGCGGTAACCAAACGCTGTGCCGGGGAATTGATCAGCCACAGAATCTTTGCATACAACTCGTCCTTCGAAGGAAGACTGGAAATTTCCTGGATGCCCGCGAGATCTACCACGCGACCTTCCACCATTCCCGCCTTGAAGACGAATGCCGGATTTGTTTTGGCGTAAACAGTCAATGCCTTAGCCAACGCAACCGGGTCACCCGAAGTGTATGCCAACGAATTCATGCCGGTGAGCTTTTCAAATAAGGGCTCTTTGCCGGTGCCTTCCGCTGCTTTTTGAACTACGTTATTCTTAACAACCTGATAGCTTCCGCCAGCCTGACGCACTGTCTTGCGCAGTTCGTTATCCTGGGAAACTTTCAACTTTGCAAAGCCTGTAAGAAATAAATGGTTCGCGCCTTCCAATTCCTTGTGAAGGTTTACGCCATCTTTTAATTTATCTGCTCTCTTTTTCATATGACGATTCCCTTCTTAGGACGCAACCTTGGTGGCGTTCATCTCGGTTGTTTCCAGCGCAATTCCAGGACCCATTGTGGAACAGATGGTAGCACTACGGACGTATTTCCCTTTGGCTGCGGCTGGTTTCGCCCGAACAACGGCGTTAATCAGACTGCTGGCGTTTTGGAAAAGTTTTTCCGTACTGAAGCTGACCTTGCCAACTGGAGCATGAATTACGCCGGTTTTATCTACGCGGAATTCAACCTTACCAGCCTTGGCTTCGGTAACAGCTTTGGTGATGTCTGTGGTCACGGTGCCAGTTTTGGGATTGGGCATCAGGCCACGAGGACCCAGTACCTTACCTAATTTACCAACGCTGCGCATCATATCAGGGGTGGCGATCACGGAATCGTAAGCCAGCCAGTTTTCCGCCTGAATTTTGGTGACCATTTCTTCGCCGCCGAAGAAGTCAGCACCTGCCGCCTCTGCTTCGCGAATTTTGTCACCCGATGCGATCACCAATACTTTAACGGACCGTCCCAAACCATTCGGCAGCACAACCGTGCCACGAACCATTTGGTCAGCATGCTTGGGATCCACGCCCAAACGCAGATGTACTTCGACAGTCTCATCAAACTTGACGAATTTAAGTTTTTGAACGAGAGGAACCGCTTCTGTAAGCGAGTATGACTTGAGTGCATCTACCTGTTTTGCGGCAGCTAGATACTTTTTGCCTTGTTTTCTTGCCATGGTGTGTGTGGTACAAGCGGCAGTGACATACGGCGCACTGCCTCCCAACTCATTAGAGGTTAGCATGGGGAGCGGGGAAGGTGCAACTTTAGTGGTTCAAAGCGGTGAAAGTGAGAATGATCCCAGACTTCGATT
>JANMWO010000140.1:0-6980 GCA_031394025.1 Acidobacteriota bacterium | reverse complement strand
ATCGACCCGAAGTCGGCCGTCTTTTCGGCTTTCGTATTTAAGATTCAAGGAAACATGGATCCACAGCATCGCGATAGTATGGCGATTCTGCGGATCTGTTCCGGCCGCTTTGAACGGGACATGCTGGTGAACCATCCTCGTCTGGGCAGGAAGATCCGCATGACGCGGTTGCATCGGTTGTTTGCACGGGATCGCGAAACCATTGAGGAGGCATTCCCTGGCGACGTCGTGGGCGTGGTCAACCCCGGGTTGTTCGCCATTGGCGATACGCTCAGCACTGCTGACGATATTGAATACGAGCGCATGCCCAGCTTTCCACCAGAGCATTTTTGCAGTCTGCAAAACGGCGATGTCACTCGCAATAAACAGTTCCGCAAAGGTATGGAGCAGTTGGCCGAAGAAGGCGTGATTCAGGTTTACAATTCAGTGGATACCATTCGCCGCGAACCGATTTTAGGAGCCGTTGGCAGGTTGCAGTTCGACGTGGTGGAAGCGCGCCTGTTGCAGGAATATAACGTAAAAGCTACATCGGGTCCGTTGCCCTATGTCTGTGCCCGTTGGCCCCGCGGAACGCCAGAAGATTTGAAGAAGTTGCGCAATCAGATGACTAGTGGAACGCTACTGGCTACAGATCACAATGGGAAAACTGTTTGTCTGTTCAGTTCCACCTGGGACATGAAGCGGTTGATAGAAATATGCCCGACCGTTCATTTTTCCGATATCGGATGAAGTGGGACCGACCTCTCGGTCGGTCCACTCGGTATACGATTATTGTTCGGATTCAGTGCAGGACAGATCGGGAGGTCTATCCCATAGGAACAGAACCCGAGGCTTTGAAATTCGGGGGGAAATTATCCCCGTACGCTTGCTCTGCAAACGCCACTTCAGCATCTGTCATCACGGCGAACTCTCGCTCCCGTCCGCGTTTTGACAAGTGCCCGGCGTTCTGGTGAAGAAATCGGAACAACAGGTCCTGCGTGCTTGCTGGCATGTCAGCGATGGTTTCAATGCTGGCGCAAAAGCGGTCATAGCGCATCAGGAAATCTGTCTCTTTCGGCAAGTCTTCTTCAATGGTCTTGGCTACGCATCCATATAGGAATTCGGCGTGCGCAGTGGCATCGAAGTAGCGGTAGAAGTCGATGGTTTCGTTCAGCACTTTGACATTTCCACCGGCGGTGGGATTCCATTCAATAAAGGGCAATAGACGTTTCGAATAGTGCTCCAGCACTGCCCTGTATCCTTGTAGTGCTTCCAAAATGGCCGATGAAACAGGAAATACCACTCCTGCTGGACTGAACCCTCGTCTGGCCAGAACATGATGAATCAGGTAGCGGTGAATCCGCCCGTTGCCATCTTCAAAGGGATGGGCATAAACAAACCCAAAGGCCAGTGCGGCGGCGGCAATTACGCCATCCAAATGCTGCGCTGCACCCTGGTCAAAGGCCATCATCCCTTGGAGCAATGACCCCAAATCTTCCGGCCTGGCACTGATGTGTTCTGGAATTGGCATTCTGGAATCACGATCATGCTCACCCACAAAACCACCTTCCTGCCGCAGACCCAGGTTCAGAAAGCGAGCATCGCCGATGACGATTTCCTGCAGTCGTAGCAACTCTTCCAAATCAATGGTATGTCGGCCAGCTTCTCCAATCGCCCGACCCCAGCGCTGAATGCGGCCTTGCGGGGCACGTTCACCTTCAATGGCGTAGCTGGACTTGGAATCTTGCAGAAGCAGGAAGGCCGCTGTTCGCGCCAGCAGATCGCGAGGTACAGCACCAACCACCGCTTGCGCACGGTTTGCAAGATCCATGGCATGAAACTGCTTAAGGCGATCTGTGCGAAATACCAATGGACAGAAAGCTGGTGTTCCAGGCAGGTTGTTCCGCACACGATGGCGGGGTGAGTTCTTACCAGAGATCGCCCACTGTTGCTCTGGATCCAGTGCCGTGACATAGCTTCCCTTTTTCACATCGGCAAGATCCAGAGGTTTGCCCATAAGCCATTCATAAAAAAACCAAATGCGCCGAGCGTAACTGCCGGTGGGATTTGCCTTAACGATGGCTTCAATGTCTGTAGCAGGCACAGCAAGAAACAAGGATTTCAGAACCGCCAAGTCCAGGCCCTCGTACTTAAAAGCAAAAGTGAGATGCCCGGCTAGATCTGCCGAGGGGGCATGACGAGGAGTAAGAATGCGCCAATCCGCTGTAAATCGGCTTTCATGATTCGTACCAATGGCAGAAAGTGTGTGTGGGGATGGTACTTTGAGTCGAAAGGCACCAATGAGTGCAAGGTATCCTGCTGGAGTTGCGCTTTCAGGAAGTGCAAATTCATGAAAAACAGTGACTGGTCCTGAAAAGTGATGATTATCTGACATGTTTTCTGAAAAACGATTACAAATCAGAGCTTAGCACAGCAAGTCACAATAAAAAACGAGATCAGCCTAAGCCGATCTCGTTTTAAGTTGAACAAATAAACTACTTAGCTGGAACGACGACGACGACCGATCAGTGCCAAGCCGAGGAGCGAAGTGCCCATCAGAGCCATGGTGGCTGGTTCGGGAGTCTGACTGACTGGCGTGTAGGTGTAGGTAACGAGTGCCTGAACTGTAGCGTTGGTAACTTGAGCGGAACGGACGTTGCCGCCGCCGCCAACAAAGGTTGAACCTGTGGCGGTGAAGCCACCCAGGGCAAAGGTACCAAAACCGGCAACTTTGTAGTTGTTGAGAATGGCAACAGCTACATCACCCGTGTTCGCTGTAACGGCCAGAGGCAAATAGCTAACGTCGTTGCAGGATGTGGTAGGAGTTGAGGCCGCGCAAACACCAGATCCACTTGGGCCAAGGGAGATAACACCACTATCAAAATTGGTCAGAAGAAGGTCAGTTGTGGTGAGGGTTGAATCCGCCGAATTCGTGGTTACAAGAATGTCAGCAGTCGACTTGTATCGGAAACTCTGGATGCTGTTGCTGCTGTTGTTTAAGTTCAGTGAAACCACGTCGTCGGTACCCGTGAAACGAATGGTTGCTCCAGTGAGTGTTCCCAAACTTGTATCGAACTTGGTGAGAACAAGGCTGAATGTGAAATCGGTAAGGCTAGGCCCCGATTGTGCACTAAAGGTGATGACTGCTGCGTTTGAGATGCCTGTAGCAGCCAACAAAAGGGCTGCGGTGGCGATCATATTTCTGAAAGTTTTCATTTTCTCCGTTTTCTCCTTAAAACTCGCATACCAAGTAGGATCGGTGAATTCACCATCTCTAGGCAGGAGCATAGTATTACTGGTCCCCAAATAGAACTGACACTAATAGTACATTAGTCCCGACTAGAGGTCAATAGCGGAGAGCATTAAGTTACTTAAATTGAGGCGGTTACTCGTTGTCTAAAAACAAAACGAGACCGGCCTGAGCCGATCTCGTTTTCACTTCTAAACCTAAAGAACAAATTAACGCTTAGAACGATTACGACCGATTAAAGCCAAACCGAGCAGCGCTGAACCCATCAAGCCCATGGTGGCTGGTTCTGGAGTCTGACTACGAACTGTGTATGTGTATGTTACTGATGCAGCGGCTAAACCGTTGGTAACCTGTGCAGAAGAGATGTTTCCGCCGCCACCTGTAAAGGTTGTACCCGTGATGGTATTGCCGTTCAAAGTGAATGTTCCCAATGCGTTGTAGGCACCGAGGCTAACCACGGCCACATCGCCAGTGTTTGCGGAAGCTGGACCAGGTGTATAGTTGACGCTGTTGCAAGTAGCGGAAGGAGTACCTGCGGGGCAAACACCGGAGCCGGCGGGTCCAAGGGTGATGAAGCCGCTATTGAAGTTAGATACAAGCAAATCCGTTGGAATCAAGGTAGCGTCTGCACTATTGGTGTTGAGAAAGAAATCCGCAGTTGAAACGTATTTGAAAGTCTGGCTGGCGTTGCTGGTGTTGTTCAAGTTCAACGAAACAATAGTGTCCGTTGCGGTGAAGCGAATCGTCGCACCGGTCAAGATACCGATCGAAGGATCGAACTTTGGCAAGGTCAGGTTATAGGTAAAGTCGGTAAGGGTTGGTCCTTGCGTCGTGGTGTAGGTGATCGATGCAGCGCTCGAAATCCCTGTGGCAACCGTCAATAATGCGGCAGCCGTGATCATTTTTCTTAGATTTGTCATTTTTCTCCGTTTTTCTCCTAAAGTCCCTGCAAAGTAGAAGCGGTGCGTTCACCATCTCTTAAGCAGGGATATAAATATACAGGTCCCCAAATAGAACTGAACTGTATAATAACCCTAGTTCGCCACTAAGGTCAATAGGTTAAACAAAAAAAGTAAAGCGGCTACACTATTTACCTGACTTTTTTTAGAGGTGCTAAGGTTTTTTAATGGTGGGATAGGCATCCCCCCACCACAAAAACGAAACGAGACCGGCATGAGCCGGTCTCGTTTCAACAGCGATACTGCGGTAATCCAACAATCGAACTATTTCTTACGACGACCGATCAGGGCCAGCCCGAGGAGCGAGGTGCCCATCAGAGCCATCGTTGCCGGTTCTGGAGTCCCCGTTGGAACTGAGTAGGTGTAAGTAACCACGGCACTTGCAGTGCCGTTGGTGACCTGAGCCGAGCTCACGTTGCCACCGCCACCGGTGAAAGTGGTTGAGGTGCTGGTGAATCCGCTAAGGGTGAAAGTGCTACCCGCAATTCCAACATAGTTACCCAGAGTGATCACAGCCACATCGCCAGTATTGGCGGTGACTGGGGCCGGTGCATAATTAACGCTATTGCAAGCTGCTGACGGAGTAGCCGCCGGGCAAGCACCGCTACCGGATGGTCCAAGAGTGATAAACCCACCGGTGGTAAAGTTGTGCATCAACAAGTCGGTGGTGGTCAGCGTGCTGTCAGCCGTGTTTCCAGTTAACAGGAAGTCGGCATCGGACACATATTTGAAGGTCTGGTTGGCCGGACTGGTGTTGGTCAAGTTGAGTGAGGCAACTGTGTTGCCTGCGGTGAACCGAATGGTTGCACCGGTTAAGGTACCGATGCTGCTATCGAACTTCGGTAGCACTAGGTTAAAAGTGAAGTCGGTGAGCTGTGGACCCTGAGATGCGTTGAAGGTAATTACAGCCGCATTCGAAATTCCAGAGGCAACCACCATCATGGCTGTGGTCTTGATCATTGTACGTAAAGTTGACATTTTCTCCGTTATTCTCCAAAGACTCAAGTACCAAGTAGTAGCGGTGAATTCACCATCTCAAGGCATGAGTAAAAATAAGTAGTCCTAGTAGAACTATACTTACCATACTTGACTTTCATGGCATGGTCAAGTAGTAATGTTATTAATAACTTACCTAGTACTCTCGTACTATCGGCATACTCCTAGGAGTAAGTACCACTAAGGTGTATCTCCGTTTGCACAGTTGTGTCGTCTGTACCACTCCAAACAACCCTCAAACCACTGAAAACAATACTTGGAATGCGCCGTGCATTGCACTTTCGCTATGAAACCATCCCAAATCCTGTCCATAACCCTCCATGGAGCTTTGGTCACATTACTGTTGATCCCCATTACCACCTCCTCTTTACCTATTGCCTTGGTAGAACCCCACATGCAAGTGGTGCTGGAACCAATTCGCCTGAAACCGATCGATCTTGCCCAAAGCGGTGGGGGCGGCCCTCAATCGGCGCAACCAATCACCCAAGGTAATCCCCCGAAAGTCGCTCCCCGACCCTTGCTCCCTCCCCAATTGCGTCCTGAACGGCCATCCATTCTAATGATTGAGCCGTCCATGGACCTGGCGGTGCAACCCGATGCCGCACTGACCAAGTTCGCGCAAATCGGTTTGCCCTGGGCCCCTCCCGGTCCGCCATCTTTGGGAAATGGTAAAAACGGCTATTTGGGTGACGATAGCAATGGGCCTAAGGGGTTCGGCCCAGGTCCAGGAGGCAAAGGTGTGGTCGTCAGCACCAAGTGTGCCCAGTCGGTGAGCCCGGTGCTGGTATATAAGGTAGAACCTGAATTCACCGAAGAAGCTCGCCGAGCCCGTGTTCAGGGTTCTGTTCTTATCAAAGCAGTGATCAACGAAGCAGGCATGGTACAAGATCCGCAAGTGACCCGTGGTTTAGGGCTGGGGCTGGATGAACGGGCGCTGGAGGCGGTTGAGAAGTGGCGATTTAAGGCAGGATCAAAGAATTGCCATCCGGCAGCGATGAGTGCCTGGATTGAAGTGAACTTCCACTTACTCTAATCTATTGGGGAATAGCCCGGTCACATTCGACGATCCCAGCTTCGGCCTGCTTTCGACGACGTTGCGATTCCGCCGTCGGCGGCTTCCAACTGCTCCAGCGAGCCTGATTTTTCTGAAACAGCAGTCGAGCCCAACCGTAATGATGGTTGCTTAGCAGCATGGTGGCATACAGATGATCCAGATCGGAACAAACTTCCATGGCGGCCAGTGTCGGTTGCGGAGCGGAGAGCAGGCGGGTCATAATGGCCTGGCCTTCGGTGATGCGCGCTGCGGCCAGGTCACGCTTGCCAGATTTGAGCAGTAAGTCAGCATCCCGATGAATGGTCACAAGTTGAGTTACAGATTCGGCATACCAGGCTTGTTCAGTGATGTTAGGCGATGGAACTTCAGCAGTGGGCGCCGGACTACAGGCACAAAATACCAAGCAGCCAAAACAAAGAATTAATTTGTTGTTATCAGCGTGCATCAGCGTCCATCGGCGGCCTAAAAAAGGATCTTCAGCGCTATCCGCATGCGGCGTTCCGTGGCTGCGGCAGCGGTAATTTCGGCGAATCCGCCGGAAGATACGGTGGCTGCCGGATTACTAAATGCTGGGGTATTGGTAACGTTAAACACTTCAAATCGAAATTGGAAAGTGGTCCGTTCCTGCACTTTGAAGCTGCGGAACAAGCTGGCATCGGAATTGAATGTCCCTGGACCGCGCAATAAGTTACGTCCAGTGTTGCCGAAGCGGACATCGGTCACCGCTTTGAACGCCAATGGA
>JANMWO010000135.1:0-15527 GCA_031394025.1 Acidobacteriota bacterium | reverse complement strand
CTTCCAGTTGCCAATCGACCGCGAACTTTTGTTCTTGCGGTTGGTGACGATGCCAGTCCCAGTATCCTGAAACCGATGGCTCGTTTGAACGGAGTGTTTGAATGGATTCGTTCTACTGAAGCCGCTGATTTCAAGCTGGCTGCTTTCTTAAATAAAATCGGCAGAAAGCCCACCGATGGTGTCAGCCTGACCGTCGATCCCAAGAATAATTTCGATCTTATTTATCCATTGCAGGACGCTCCATATTCTGGAACCATGCCCGCCTGGGTAGGTCAATATAAAAAGCCGGGTCGCGGAAATTTCTCCGTTCTGAACGCCAAGGCCAGTGTCACGCTGCCTGAACGCAGTTTGGATAATCCACAACTTCCACGCACCTGGGCCAAGGCTCGTGTGGATGCGTTGCTGGAGAAAATTGATCGTGAAGGTGAAGATAAAGCCAGCATTGAAGAAATCATTCGCCTATCGCGCAAGTATAAATTCGTCACTCCATATACTTCCTTTCTAGCTGCTCCCCGCGCCCTGCTGCGTCCGCGACTCATACGTCCCGGTGATCCCGTTTTGCGTATTCATACCGATCCGTCTATTGTCAGTGTGGTCGCCCTCTTCTCCTTCGGAGTGATGAAACCTTTGAAGTTCCTCAGTGGTGAAAATGTATGGCAAACTCGATTTCTTGCGCCTACGGATCTGCCCGATGGAACCCATCCCGTGCGTCTTTTGCTTCGAGATCGGGAAGGCCACGTGTATCGGGAACAGAAGACTTTCGTCATTCTCAGTAAGCCTCCATTGATTCGTGCCAAGTTGGATAAAGCCAGCTACCATCGTGGCGAACCTGTTCAAGTGAGAGCGTTCGCATCGGAATCTGCGCGTACCATCGTCGCTCGTTTACATGGTGCCGAACCTGTGTATCTTCGCTGGAACGGGCAAGCCGCAGCCAGTATCGGATCCGTAACTATCCCGCCAGATCTTCCCCCCGGTCGATATAAAGTGAGCGTCACTGCAGAAGACATGGCCCACAATATTTCGTCGCAGGAGGTGCCTCTTGAAATCCTTCCTTAAACGTTTGTGGCAAAAAAGTCCCCTCGCCTGGCGATTGGTGTTCCTTGCTCTGGTGACCACTTCCCTATGGGCCGATCTCTCGCCCTGGGTCCGTTTCGTCGATGTTGCCAGCAAGCTGGAATCCGTCTTCTTTCGCAATCTTCCTGTCCCTGGTGGCCCAATTGCCTGGCGACGCTCCCCTCGTGAATCACGGGAAGAGTTGAATAAAGTCATCACCCAATCGCCCAGTCGTGCTGACCTTTATGCCCTCCGTGCCCTTGAAGCAGAGCGTCAACTGGAGTTTGTCGCAGCCGAATCGGATTGGATCAAACACACCGATCTCGCCGCCAACAAGCTCGATGCTTGGATCGCCAAAGCCGATTATCACCATCGTCGTCTGGAACCGCAGAAAGAATTGGACTCGCTCCGTCGCGCTATCTCGCAGCCAACTCCTGCTGTCGAATCGGAACTACCCGCCGATCAACAATCGTCTTGGAAGCTAGCCCTGCGTGCCGTTCAAGTTGTGCAGGATCAAGATCTGCGTGCCGATGTGGCGATGATCCAATACCGTGCCCTGATTGATCGGTATCCGAAAGAAGCAAGCGCTTACGCAACCTTCGCCGACTTCCTGCTGCTGCAACAAAGTTGGCCCGCATATTCCACTCTGGCTGACACCTATAAAAAGTCATTTCCAAATGATCAAGCTGGCCTGCTTCGGTTTCGTGCACGCTTGGAACGCGCCCGGGGTTCCGGTCAGACAGCACTTGCCATATACGAAAAAGCATTTCGTCCCGATTGGGATGGAACCGTTGTGTATGACTACTTTCAACTGATCAAAGAAACCAAATCACAGCGCCAGTTTTTAGCTGCAGCCCGTAATCAGTTGCAAGCCGAACCAGCAAGTATTGAACCCGTTGCTCGTCTTTTTTATTACTACCAACAGCAAGGCAACTTAGCCGCAGGTCGTCGCATTCTTCTTGAATATCGTCAGCGCAAAGAAAATCGCAAGCTCACTTGGACTGCTGACGAATTACATTTTCTGGCTCAGTATTTTGAAGCAGCCGGGGATGTCCCGGAAGCAGCCAAGATACTTTATTCTGAATACGCACTGGATTCCAATTCTGAGCGGGCACTGGTAAACCTTACCCGCCTGCTGGTTGATTCTGCTGATCAACCGATTCGATTCGGTCAAGGTGATCTTTCCTTATATCGAGACATCGGCTCAATGGATCCCAATCCTGGTTTTTGGAACGGCATACTTTCCCTGTTGCTCAATGGCCAAAGTCTCGACATGGAAATGAGTCAGCAGGAAGACAAAGCAGTGGCTTACTTTCACCATGCCAAAGCAGCCGAACTCATTGCCCTTTTAGATAAGCGTTTCCCCAACTCCGCTTCCCGTGCCGATCTGCATGCCCAATTAATTGAAGCCTATGGTCGCCATGGAGCGTCGGAATCTGTGCTCACTCGTGGTCGCTTGTTTTTGAACTCGTTTCCTGATAGCCCGCAGCGAGTTCCAATCTCACTTTTAATGGCAAGCTCCTATGCCGCCAAAAGAGATACTCCTGCTGAATTTGTTACTTATGAAAACTTGCTGAAAGAGCTTTCAACAAAGGCTGGAAATCGTCCGCTCGGTACCATTGCCGATGGCAAGCCACAGTCGCCACGGTCTCCAGACTATGTCCGAGTACTCGATCGTTACGTCGGTCGATTCGTTGCATTGAACCGGCTTCCCGATGCTCTGGCACTCTATCGTCGTGAGTTAGATCGCAATCCCAATGACCCCGCTTTGTATGAACGATTGGCTGCTTTCTTTGAACAAAACAAGTTAGTCGCTGATGCGGAAGCTATCTACCGCCGCGCTCTAAAGCAGTTCCAGGACACCTCCTGGCATCATCGGTTTGTTCGCTTTCTGCTTCGTCAAAAGCAAAATCAAAAGGTCGCTGAACTTACCGGTCAAGTGGCCAAGGTGTTTTCCGGCACTGACCTGGAACGCTATTTTGCGCAGAGCTTTGAAGGTGGCAATCTGGATTCCCGGTTGTTCCTGCAAGTCAACCAATATGCCAGCCAACGCTTTCCGCATCACATGCAATTTGTAAAAAATCTAATGTCAGCCTACACTGCCACCGGGACTGCAAACCCCGCTGCATGGGAAAAACTAATGCGCGCAAACTGGCATTACGATCCAATTCTGCGTGATCAATTCTTTGCTTATTTGTCTCGTACCGGAAAGCTGGAAACAGAACTGGCTGCATTGCGCACTGCCAACCCTGCCCAGCCTGCTGAACTGGTGAAGTCCAACCCTGCGGCCTTGCAATGGATGGCCGAGTGCGAATCTTGGCGATCTCATTTTGAGACCGCAGCCCCCCTGCTGGCAGCTCTCGCTGAGGAACAACCAGCAGATATTGACCTTGTCAGTAGATCTGTTTCTGTTCACCGTTCGCTCTCCGCATTCGATCCACCGCTTGTATTGAAAGCCCTGTCCATGCAGGAGAAATTACAACGCGCCCACCCTACCGACGAATCCATTGCCACAACGCTTGGTGAAATCAGTGCAGATCGTGAATGGTTCTACAAAGCCAAGCCTGTATGGAGCAAAATGCCTTTGGCCGCGCCAGGGCGTAGCGAACTTTACTTGAATGCAGCAACAGTATTTTGGGATTACTACCAGTACGACGATGCCTTGCGCTTGATGGCTGAAGGTCGCAAACGTGCAAATTCACGAGCCATGTTTGGATTTGAAACTGGTGCTATTTACGAGAATAGCGGTGACCTTCCCAAAGCCATCGCCGAATATCGACAAGCTGCATTGCTTGACCAGGACATCAATTCCCGCAATCGTCTGATCCGGCTGGCCAGGCGTCCCCAGTTGCGTGATGCCATTGAAACCGCCACATCGCAACCAGTGAACAATCCTGCTACCACAACTGTTGCTGCTCTCAATCTGCGCGCCAGCCTGCTTGATTCGCAATCGCGTCGTGATGATTTGTTGAAATTAGCAACTGCTACAGCCGCAGGCACAACTGATTGGGAAGTGCTCGACCAACTAAAACAGTTGGCCAACGAAAAAGGTTTCGATGAAGTCTCATTGATGCTCATCGACCGACAGGTGACGCTTAACGACGATTCACTAGAAAAGCTTCGACTTCGATTGCAGAAAGCCCGTCTGGAAGAAAACTTGGGTCGCACCGCTGCTGCCGCAATTTCGATGGATGCTCTCTATCGTGAAAATCCGATGCTGCTAGGCATTGTAAGAGCCTCCGTCGATTCCAATTGGCGCAATAAAAACTTTGAGCGTGCTGTAAATATTCTGATGGAAGCGTCTACAAAAGCGTGGCCCGGTTTAGCAACCGATCTTCGTTTGGAGGCCGTGGATAAGGCTTCCCGATCCAATCAGTACGCACTTGCCGCAAGAATTACCGATGGTCTGCTGTCTGGGAATCCACTGGATGCGCGATTCGTCGCCGCCAAGGCCGACCTGTTGTCCCGCCAAAAGGACAGCCGAGGTCTGGCCACTTTTTATCAATTGAAGATCACTGAGGCCAAAGGCAATCCCGGCCTGATCGCCAACTTTCGTCGAAATCTGATTCCGGCACTCACTCGCTTGAACGATTTCGCCGGTGCCACGGAACAGTACATTCAATTGATCAATCAGTTCCCTGAAGACTCGGCACTTGCCACAGAAGCCGCTCAATATGTCTCTGCGCGCAGTCAAACGGCACGTCTGAAGGACTTCTATGCCAAAGCGGAAACCGATTCTCCCAAAGATCATCGTTGGCCCATCGTTACCGCACGCTTGGAAACAGCTTGGGAAAATCAAGTTGCATCGCTAGACGCCTACACACGCGCCTTGAAGATTCGTCCAGAACGCGTGGACCTTTGGACAGCTAAGGCAAGCATCGAAGAACGTTTACGACGTTGGGATGACCTCGCCGCCACATACACGAAACTATATGACCTAAGTTACAAAAACGCTTCCTGGCTAGAGAATGCAGCGCAAGTGCGTGCGCGTCAAGGCCGTGGGGATGAAGCAGAAAAGATTCTAAAACAGGCGTATATAGATGGTCACCCCGCTTCGGCAGACAGCTATTTTATGGTTGCCAGAGATCTTGCCGCTTGGAACTTGCCTGAAAAAGCCATCCCACTTTGGGAAGCTGGTTTTCCATTAATCGCGCAATCGGCAAACGCTAATCAGCCAGTTCGCGAATACGCATCAACCATGGCTAAACTGCGCCGTTTTGAAGATGCCATGACTAAGTTAAAAGCATTGACCCCGGGCGACGAAGGGCTACTCAGCGCTGGGTTAGAAGGTATTTGCGAATCTGCCGGTTTGTACTTCACACCAGAAGAACTCAGCCGTTTTGCTGTATGGCTCAACGCACAACCTACTTTATTTGGTACCAACAATCTGGCGCGACTTGCGCGTCTCGCCAATCTGCAAGACGTTGCCGCAAAGCTGGAATTTGCGAATTTGCAGAGCTTGGCAGACGTCGATGAAGTGTCTTTTCCTTATAGAACCTATGTTCAAAATCAGCGGTCCCGTCTTCAGTTCGATCAATTGGGTCAGCAGTTGGAAGTCTTTTCGCGCTCAGTAAAAGCTGGACTTTTAAACGAAGTTCTGGCCGATGCAATCGCCGCTTACCACTCTGCTGGGAACGAGGTTGCCGAACTCCGCATCCTTTTGCGCCTTACATCGCGCAACCCTGAACATACGGAAAGACTCATTGATTTGCTCAGCCGTCGCGACCCAACTCGTCTGAACGCGATGATCACTGGGTCGGGTGAATTTGATACTACCATCGCCAATTTCGCAATTCGCAATGGCAACGTCGCACTCACTGCCCGGGCGTTGTCCCGTCCCACGCGGCAACCCGTTTGGCGTGATTATTACAAGGTCCTTGTGGGCGTTTATTTTGCCGATACATCGCCAGCCATCGACGCTTCCTTCCGCAATCTCCTCGGTCCAGAACTCATCGGTGAGCGCCTCGCCCGTAAGCCCGATCCGAACTTGAACGTCACTGGAAATACCTGGTTTTATGTGGCTGCACGTCTAGGTGAGCATCACGCTGACCCGAATTATCTGGCAGCGATGGTGGAACAAAATCCCTCCTATGGGAACTCCCATGAAGAACTTGCCGACTACTTTCAAGCTCACGGAAAGCCCGCAGAAGCGCTTGATTCCTATCAACGCGCACTCACATGGAATGGTGATTTGATTCCATCTAAAATACGTGCCGCTGGGATTCTAGCTGGTCAAGGCAAGAAAGAAGAATCCTTGAAGCTGTTGCAGGCAGCCTTGCGCTCCATGCAGTCGCCATCTCAATCCACTGACGCACTGCCAGAGTTGATCGCCACGGCTACCCAAGCTGGTCTTGCCAATGATCTAAAGTTACCCATTGAATCACTGGTCACATCATTGCTAAAACGCAGTGGCAACTATGCTGTGCAACCGCTTTTGGATCCTTTGTTGAAACTGTATCAAGGTAGGCAACAGCTAACCACACTGCTGATTTCTGCGGCGCGTAGCCTGGAAGATCCGGCCCGCGCCTTGGTTGAATTCAGTAATTACCCACAAGTCCTTGCGGAGCCGCTACTGCGCGAATCCATCCGCTTATCGCAGGTTCGGCTCACTCGAACCTACGGTCCTGAAAAAGCATCGGTGGAATCGGACCTTGCCAGCTATCAAACATTGTTGATGCGCCGCCTGCTTGAAAGTAAGAAGCCATTGGAAGCGCAACAGATTTTAGATACGTGGACGGAAGAACAGAAGCGCACTCGTGAAGATGTCCTTCCAATTGATCTGCAAATCGCCGCCGCTACGAATGCTATTCCAACCCGCCTGGCGCAGTTTGGAAGCAATGCTCCAACTGTGGAAAGTATGCGCAACGCCGCATTGGATTTGCGACGTGCAGGATATCCCAAAGAAGCATCCATGGTTCTGGATTATGCATTGAATCAGGTGATTTCCGCTGGTTCCAAGGACCCTTCCTTATTCTTAGATTTGGCCGCAAATAAGTTTGACCAGTCCGATGCGCAAGCTGCTCTTGTCCTGCTGCGTCGCATGGTGCTGGTGTCCACCGGCGGCTCTGAAACGTATTCTTTAGCTGCCGATTTGTTGATAAATCGCAACCGCGCCGAAGCTGGTGAATTTCTGAAAGCGCGACTGGACTTGGTTCCTTGGGATGTGGATGCCAAGAGTAAATTGGCGCAATTGGAAAAGGATTCTGCAACGTTGGCTAGCATCGCTAAGTCCGCAACCTCGCCCTATCAAATAAGGCTCAACGCTGCCAGTTGGCTTGGCAAGAATGCTAAACAATCACTGAATTCAGCCAGTGCTGAGCTGGATCAAATCGCATCGGCAAATTTCACGGCTCCCGAACAGCCTTATAGTTTTGCGCTCCGCCTGGCCGCTGCTGAATCCGCGGCACCTGCCTTGCGTTTGCGACTCTTGGTAGGTGCTGCGGCCATTGCTCCTTTAGATCCACGGTTGAACCTACTGTTGGCAAAAGCAGTCGCTGATGCTGGTGATTCGCGACTGGCCAACGTCCTTGGCCAACGCTTTACAACGCTTCACGACGCCGACCTTCTAGCCCGTATCGCACGTCTTATGGACCCACCCGCCGCCATACCCATGTGGCAACAGGCACTCACTCTTGCCAAAGTTGAAAGTCCCGACAAAGCTGAAAACTTCGAATGGCTACAAGCTCAGAAAATGGTGCAAGCCAAGGTAAATGCCCAAGCGCAGAATGAAGGGCGCCGACCCAATGTTGCCGCCGAGCTCGAACAAAATCGTGTGGTGAAACCCCGCTTGAAACCTGAACAAATGATGGAGGGCCAATAAACATGAACCGGAAAAAGTTATTCGCAATCACCTTGGCTTTAACGGTGGCCGTGCTCATTGGTTTTTCCCAACTGGCACCGTCCTCAGCTACTCATGCAAGGAAAATGCCGCCCGGTGCACTGCTCTATTTAGAAGCTGGCAATTTCGCTGGATTGCTTTCAGAATGGGCTGGTTCCACTGCAAAAGCAGAATGGCAGAGCAGTGCCAACTACGAAGTGTTTTTGCGCACAGGATTGCTTGGTCGGTTGGATGGGGCCAGTGCTGAGTTCACCAAAGCCAGCGGCGTCGCCCACGATTGGAACTTCATATCGAGCATCGCCGGCGGTCAATCTGCCATGGCTATTTATGACATTGGCAATTTGAAATTCGTTTACATCACTCGCCTGTCTGCCGCAAAGTTGGCGCAAACCAAGATCTGGCAAGCACGCACAGGCTACGCCACACGCAGCGCATCTGGCAAAAACTATTTCATAAAAAACGATACCCCGTCGCACCGCACTGCTTGCATGGCAAATGATGGCGACCTCTTGATTTTGACTACCGACGAATCCTTGATGGCCGCCACCTTATCGCTTCTCAGTGCGCCTGCGGGCAGTTTGGCATCGCAGCCCTGGTTCAACTCAGTGTGGAACCCCGCTGAAGCGAATAGCGATCTACGCATGGTTTATAACATGAACGAATTGGTGAAGACTCCGCACTTTCGTTCCTATTGGATTCAGCACAACGTTAGCCAATTGAAACCTTTTTCAGCAGGATCATCCAGCCTTGTTCGTCAGGCCGCAGCATGGACTGAATCGCGCGTCATGTTGCGCTCAGAGCCTGAAACTATCGCACCCGCCTCATTGAATTCCTTATCCAATGCCATTCCGCAGAATGCCGGATTCATCAAAGTCTGGTCAACTCCGCAACCAGATTATTTGGCAACTCTCATTGGGCATCGCATCCTGGGCGGTCGTCAACAGGCGGCCATACCTTATAACACTGCGCCTTCTGAAACCAGTGTTCAGGAATCTGGCGATTCTGGTGATCTTGAAGCTCGCATTGATGACGCACCCTTGAAAGAAACCAGCTCCGGTTTCAATCGTGATGCCTGGTTGCGCTTCTTCACTACGAACATTCCCAAGGCGGCGTTGACTGTTGGTGGTACGCGTCCAGGGCCCGATGGAGTGTTCACTTCAACAGAAGCGGCTGTTGTAATTGAGTTCAACGCACCCATTAATACAGACGATTGGTCTGCAACCATGCTTGACAGTATGGAGGGCGTACATTCGGTTTCCCGTCTTGGCCTAAAGTGGTTACAACGCCCTGGATATAGGGCTTTGGATGGATTGTTGCCACTCTTTGGGACTACTGTTGGTAATCGCTTGATCCTTACTAATTCAGAGTCGTTGATCACTGAAATGCTCATCACCAGCACGACAGTTGCACTTGATCCCACCACCACATATTTCGCCCAATTCCGTCATGGGAAAGAGCGACCTGCATTTGGTCAGTTGATGAAGATGATTGACGTAACTCCTACGCCAGGCGCACTGTTTTCAGAAAATCTCACCAGTCTTTCCAGCGTGCTCAGACGCTTTGATTCCGCCACGGTGGTGCGTCGAGATTTAGGAGATAGGATTCAGGAAACAGTCACCTACAGGATTGCTCCATGATCCTGTTGGCATTGCTGTTCACTGTGTTTCCGGATGATTCTATTGTGCCCATTCTGAAACGGAATTTCGATTCCTATTTCGTTGTCAGCGGGAACGCCATTTCCCAATCGCCGGATGCCAATATTCCTGTGGCAGTCGGTTCGCTAATTAAACCATTCACTGCTCTGGCCTATGCAAAACAATACGGTCCAGTGTTTCCTACAGTCCAATGCGATGGCGAAGGTCTGTTGGATTTGCCCCATGCCTTGGCCCTATCTTGTAATAGCTATTTTCGATACTTGGCAGAGAGAATCAACGCCAACATTTTCGCCGAACTTCTACGTACTTATGGCATTGCGACATCAGCAGATGCGCTTACACCGAATGTCCGAATAGGTCTCGGCGAAGGCTTGTTGATACCACCTGCCGTGTTGCTCAAAGCCTACGCCACATTGTTGGTTCGTGACGACGATCCTGCTGTGAAATCCGTATTGAAAGGACTCGCCCTAGCCGCAACTATCGGCACAGCCAAGCCCTGGAAGGGTAGGGTATTGGCCAAGACAGGAACGGCCTTCTGCCCCAAAGACGAAGGGGACGGCTGGGCCTTGGTTGGCTATCCAGTCACCCATCCAAGGACGATCATTCTGGTTCGCAACCATCGTCAAACCGGCGCGGCCACCACAAAGAAGTTGGCTGAAGTGTTAGGACCGCTGTTCGGAGTTCGGTGAAGTGCACACGGTAGTTTTAACAATTAGTTTGCTGTCGTTGCTGCATCCGAAAGAGGTGATTCTGCGCCCCACCAACAACGCTCGGTTGACGATTCGAACAGAGGAGTTACAGCCCAGACAACTAATTTCGGGCGAATCAATGCGCTTTACTTTGATAGAAGAACGGCTCACGATAGTGGCTTCGCCGCAACCAATCACGGTTGAAATCCCTGGCAAATTCACGCGAACTTATCCTGGACCGTTGCGAATCCACAGCGTCCACGGACTTCTTGAAATCACCACCACAGTGAGTCTGGAGACTGCAGTAGCCTGGGCCGTTGAGGCCGAATCTATGCCCAATGCTAGTGCCGAAGCGCGCAAAGCGCTGGCGGTAGTTGCCCGATCCTGGTTCCTTGCTACAAGGGGTCGTCATGGGGCAATCGATGCTTGCGATACTACACATTGTCAGTATCTTGGTTCACCGAAAGCCATCTCCGCTGAGGTGATTGCGACTCAGGGTATGGTGATGCTGCACGAAGGAAAGCCACTCGAAGCTATGCACCATGCCAATTGCGGAGGGCGCACGCAATCGCTTGCCGACGTGGGCTTGGCTACCCAACCCTATCCTTTCTATTCTGTAAAATGTCCAGCTCCGGCCACACCGTGGAATCGACCTCTCTCCTCCGAAGATACTCGCCATATCAGCGAAAATCTCCACCACGAAAATACTAGAATCGTACTGTGCCGCAGGCTCGGGTGGGATGCCATTCCAAGTAACAATTATCAGTTGACAGGCAACGTCTTGCATGGCAAGGGTCGTGGTCACGGTGTTGGACTTTGTCAGGAAGGTGCCGCCGCACTTGCTGAAGCTGGCAGTGATTTCGCCACCATTCTGCGACACTTTTTTCCCAATACTTTACTCACAAGTTTCCGGTAAACTTTAGTCTCTATGCTGAGCTGGACAAGAGAGCAAAGCCGTATAAGAGATTGGATCAGACGACTCCACATTTATGCGGGTTTGCTCACGGTATCTTCTTTATTGGTGTATGGCATTGTCGGGGTCAGTGCAATGTTGCAAGATGATCCAGCCAAACGGCTTCGGCCAGTCCCACAAATCGCCTTTCAAGAATTCACATCTCCGGCTAATTTAAGTGACGTCGATTTGGCCAATCTCATTATGACTAGGTTCTCCATCCCATTAGCAAATCCTATTCCCGATTGGGCTATCAAACACGACAAGGAAAATCATCTGGTGCTTGACTACTACTCAGTCAACGGCATGACCCGCGTCACTGTTCTTGAAACAGAAAGGAAGTTGAAATTCGAGGATAACCGAGTAGGCATTCTGGAGTTCCTCAATCGAATTCACGCTACTACGATTCGTGCTCAAGTGCCCGACCTGCGCGTTCGTGGTTGGATTTATTACAATTACGCTTCCATCTGGTTCATGCTGTTTATGACCTTCAGCGGTTTGTATTTGTGGCTAACCAGCCGACCTGGTTGGCGCTGGGCGCAATTGAGTTTTGCCTCAGGCCTACTGCTGTTCTGCACCCTTTATTGGGCCATCCGATAAAACAACTATGCTTCGTAACGTTCACTTACTTTTAGGCCTGTTTTGCAGTTGTTTCGTGCTGATGTATGCCTTTAGCTCACTGCAAATGTCACACAATTCGTGGTTCCCAACCAAACCGATTGTCACCGAATCACAATCAAAACTACCACCGCATCTGGATGCCAGGGTGGCTTCACGCTTGTTGATGGATCAGGGTCTGCGTGGTGAAATGATGCAGGTGAAACTATCAACCACCAACATCCAGTTCCGCATCCAACGTCCGGGCACCGTCTATGAAATTGCCTACGATCTTCAGTCCGGTCAAACGCAAGTGAAAACGAGTAGAGTCGGCTTGGTGGGCATGCTCAACCGGCTGCATCATATCAATGGACTGCGGCACGATTATGCGCTGCTCAACCTTTGGTCCTCCGCCTTGTTATTCACATCGCTTACGCTGATTGCCCTTGGGCTGACTGGGATTTGTTTATGGTTCAAATTTCACAAAGAGCGATTTATCGGTGGAGTGATTCTTGCATTAAGCCTTACCTATGGGTTGGGTCTGATTCTTCTCATGCGGAGCGCATCATGAAAGTTATTGCACTGGTTGTATTCAGCCTGTCTTGCGCGGTAGCGCAAGCTCTTCCTGACACGGAACTACTCACCACCACCGCCGATATTTCTTCAGAAATGGTGGCTGGTCTGGATCGCTTTCTGATGCGTGAATTAGAGGCTGCCCGCACCGCTCCAGTATCTCCTGGTGCGCGCGAACGCTTTCGTCACATCATCGGGTTGAAGGATCAACGGATCCCTTTCGATTCTCCAACGCTGATCACCACCATTGCATTGGGTTCACTGGTCGCAAAGACAGCAACGTTTGAAGTGCATCGCGTCTCCTGGCCGGTCCTCGCTGGCGTCACGGCCGAAGGTTTGTTATTGAAACCTTACGGCACTGTCAGGAAAAATGTTGTAGCCTTGCCCGATGCTGATCAGACGCCTGAATCCATTGCCAATTCCTGGGCTGGTCGACTTGCTGCCAGCGGCTGCCTGGTTTTAATTCCGACGCTCATTGACCGCAAAGACACTTGGTCTGGCAACCCGCGCATCAAACTGACCAACCAGCCACATCGCGAATTTATTTATCGTATGGCTTACCAGGTTGGCCGTCACATCATTGGTTACGAAGTTCAAAAAGTGTTGGCGGCAGTGGACTGGTTTCAAAAATCTGCACCCAAAATTCCCATCGGTGTTTGGGGCTATGGTGAAGGTGGTCTCATCGCCTTCCATGCTGCGGCCGCCGATGAACGAATTTCCGCTGTCACAGTAAGTGGTTATTTTGGTCCTCGCACTGGAGTCTGGCAGCAGCCCATCTATCGCAATATCTGGACGCAGCTTCGGGGCTTTCGGGATATCGACCTGGCTGCGCTCATCGCACCGCGTCAATTGATTATTGAAGCAGCACCTTACCCTGAAGTGAACGGTCCGCCAGCGGAACAAGCCGGCCGTCGTGGCGCTGCTCCCGGTGTGATTCAGCCGGAAACTCTGGCGGCAGTGCGTTCCGAAGCGTCGCTTACAAAAGCCACTTTCATTGCCAGTCCAGGCGAAGAAACTTTGCAGGCATTCCTCGGCGTGGCGCCAAAATCTGCGGTCGCTGTTCAAGTTTCGGAAACCGATGCCCCGGCTCGCATGGAACGGCAGTTCCGACAGTTGGTGGAATTCACCCAGGCCATCGTGCGCCAATCGGAACTCGCCCGCAAAGATTACTGGGCTGTGGCGTCCAAGACAAATTTGAAATCGTGGGAAACATCCATGCCGCCATTTCGAACAAAGTTTGATGAGGAAATTATCGGCCACATCAACGAACCGTTTGCCCCACTAAACGTAAAGACACGTCGTATTTACGATCAGCCTGCCTTCACCGGGTACGAGGCTGTTATACCGGTTTTCAAGGAAGTGTTTGCTTACGGTATTCTGCTGATCCCCAAAGATCTGAAGCCCAATGAACGTCGGCCGATAGTCATCGCACAGCATGGATTGGAAGGCCGCCCACAGGATCTGGTTGATCCTACCAGCGTCAGTGCCCAGCGTTACTATCAACGTTTCGCTGCGCGGCTTGCCGAACAGGGCTTCATTGTTTACATACCGCAGAACCCATATATTTTCGGAGAGCGATTCCGCATACTTTCCCGCAAAGGGAATCCTTTGGGACGAACTCTGTTCAGCTTCATTACTCCCCAACATCAACGTACGCTCGATTGGCTGGAGACTCTTCCGTTCGTCGATAAAGACCGGATTGGATTTTACGGCTTGTCCTACGGAGGCAAGACAGCTATGCGCGTTCCTGTTTTGGAACCACGCTACAAAGTCGTCATCTGCTCCGGCGATTTCAACGAGTGGATTTCAAAAATCACCTCTGTCGACCAATCCTTCAGCTATATGTTCACCCTGGAATACGAAATCCTGGAATTTGATTCCGGTGACACGTTTAACCACGCCGAATCTGCCTTTCTGATATTCCCCAGACCCTTCATGGTGGAACGAGGTCATTACGACGGAGTGGGCATTGATGAATGGATCAGTTCCGAGTTCGCCAAAGTGCGTCGACACTACGCTGATTTTGGACTGTCGCAGTTAACGCAAATCGAATATTTCAAGGGGCCGCATCAGATCTACGGCAACCAAACGTTTCAGTTCCTTCATAAACATTTGAACTGGCCGTAAAAAAACAAACGCGGCAGGTTTTTGGAAACCGACCGCGTTCATTTGGACAACGGCAGGAATCAGCTGCCGCAATGTCGGGAGAATCAGAACCAACGGTATCGCTTGAAACGAAGCCGAAAATCCTGTGTGTTGTTTGGATGGTAAGATCTCTGGGAGTTTTAGTCAAGTGAAAAAGTAAGTGGATTTTTCAGTCTAACAACTAGCCTGTTTTCAATAGATTGCTGGGATGGGCTATTTTAGAGGGTCAGTGGATAAACTGGGGAAATCATCTGAAAAAGTCTCTTGACTTCGCTCTAAGGCAGAGATTCTTCAAGATTTATTTTTGCCGACCCCCAAGTCGGAGCAGGGTCATCTCTTCTTCCTGATCGCCAGGCTTCTCTCCGCGCATTCTTGAGATCAGGAGGCGCACACCCTTCAAGCCGAAGGCTGCTAAGAGAGAGAAAAGAAACAGCATACCGGCAAATTTGACGCCAGTTACAACAATTTCTCCAATTTGGGGCTCGTAGGTGTCGCCTTTAACATTTACCGTGATATTGGGTTCGTAACGAACATCAGCCAGCAGCTTCTCAGCCGCATCTGCGTTTGTGAAGTCAGTAACAATACCCAGAATTGGACCGGAACGCTTTACCCGAATGCCCTCCAACTTCTGAAATTCGGCAAGGCGGTCACGGGCAATGTGCGGGGTGGGATAGCTCAAAAGGGTCAGCCGCATTTCGCCCTCCGGCGCCTTGTAGCGAGCCGTCCGTCCTTCGGCGCCCATGGAGAAGGCGGCGAGCGACGGGCTGATCTGAGGGACAAATTTGGCCATTCCGGCTGGACCGAGAATGTAACGTTCGGAGCGTTGGATCTTTCCGTTTTGGGGTAGCGCTCCCCGCAGGGAAGGGAATGGGGCCTGATCGAGGCGGGGCAGGGAAAGCATCAACTGGGCTAGAATATCGTCGTCTGTGGGTGTAACGCCATCAAAAATAAGAAGATAATTTCCGTAAATTGCCCATGTAATAGCTCCCCGTTTAGCCGAGACCTTGGTTAGGTCGGCTACTTGA